>JAYYHM010000173.1:0-3241 GCA_036148415.1 Planctomycetota bacterium | reverse complement strand
GACCCGCTCAAATGTTCATGCTGAGCGGTTTTGGACGGTTTGGCCGCCCGAGCATTGGTTCGTGGATGAACTACGGATTAGGTACTGAAAATCAGGACTTACCAGGCTTTGTGGTTTTGATCACCGGCAATGTACTCGGGGCGGGCAGCCCAGCTTGGGGAAGTGGCTTTCTCCCGAGTGTTTATCAAGGGGTTGAGTTCCGGAGCAAAGGAGATCCAGTTTTATTTCTATCCAACCCTGAAGGTTTTAACCCGTCATCTCGAAAGCAAATCATTGACACGGTTAACCAACTCAACCAAGTGCAGTTTGCGGATATCGGCGACCCGGAGATCGCGACACGGATTAGCCAATACGAATTGGCCTATCGAATGCAGAGCAGTGTTCCCGAGTTAATGGATCTGTCCGAGGAGCCGGACGAAATTCACTCGCTCTACGGTACAGCACCGGGCCAAACGAGCTTTGCGAACAACTGCCTACTTGCACGACGACTCGTTGAACGAGGAGTTAGGTTTGTACAACTCTTCGACCAAGGATGGGATGCTCATGGGAACGTATTCGCGAGTGTCAAAAATAAAGCCAAACAAGTGGACCAACCCATCGCTGCTCTCCTGAAAGACCTACGGCAGCGTGGACTATTGGATTCAACATTAGTGGTATGGTCCTCGGAATTCGGAAGAACTCCGTTCGGACAGGGCGGAACAGACGAAAAGAAAGTGGGACGTGATCATCACAAGGATGCTTTCACCGTATGGGTCGCAGGTGGAGGAACCCAAGGGGGAATGAGTTTCGGGAAAACCGATGATCTTGGATACACCATCGCTGAAGAACCTGTCCACGTTCACGACCTGAACGCGACACTCTTGCATCTGATGGGAATCAATCACGAACGGCTAACGTTTCGATTTCAAGGACGACAGTATCGGCTAACGGATATCGGTGGAAAAGTCATCAGGCCAATCCTTGCTTGAACCCTCACTCGACGTCATGCATGTGAGACTCTAAGAAAGAGGAAACGTGTTCAAGCATCTGAGAGGTCACCTCATCAGGGCTTCGTGACGCGTCAATCACAACGGCGACAGGACTACTCCGAGGAAGCTCTGCTAAAAATGCTTGACGAACCGACTCCATGTAATCCACCCCCCGACTCTCCATCCGATCGGCGGGACCGTTGATTCGACGCATCGCCTCGCTGGCGGGCATATCAAATAACAAGGTGAGATCCGGTTTTAAATTCCCATTCGCGAGTAGACCGAGCTCCCACAATTCGTCCGATGCAATTTCACCACCGATACTCTGATAAACAACGTTTGCCAGGAGGAAACGATCCGACACAACGATATCACCTCGCTTGAGCGAGGGCTTAATGGTCCTTTCAACCATTTCACATCGGCTCGCCATGAACAACATGGCCTCGGTTCGTCGGTGCATCTCGAGATCACTTGATAACAGGATTTCCCTTAAGCGTTTGCCAACCTCGCTGCTCCCTGGGTCCCTGACCGTGATCACTTGACGCCCCAGAGCCTGCAGGAACTCGGTAAGACGAATCAACTGAGTTGACTTGCCTACGCCATCGATGCCGTCGATCGTGATAAAAATAGGTCGCTCCTCTTTTTGATTCATCACCGGCTCAATTGGTTTGAAATCTGACTTGCGGCATCGGGCTGACCGGTGATTGGAAAATGCTGATAATCGGTGACATGCCAGTTCGATCCTCTCTGTTCCATCTTGAGTAGCAGCAGCCTGAGAACTCGCACGCGACTAAAACGCCCCTGTCGATCGCTGACATCCACTTTAACACTCAATTCAACATCCGCTTCTTGGGGAAATGTGCCTTCAATGATACGAATGCTACGAACTTTATTGATCGCGGCCATATCAAAACGGTAACGCAACAGTTCAGTACGAGCTCGGGCCTGCATATCGGATTCACCGATAACTCTCACCGCTCGCTCGACATCATTCTCTTGAACAGCTTCTGCAAGTTCATAGAGCAGATTCTCAATCTGCTCGCGATCCGTCTCCCATCGAGCAGCAATCCAATGTGCTACGGGAATCAACAAAAGGGAGACAAGAGCCATCCAAAGCGCTTGCCGTTTACCTGTTTGCAACCAACCAAAAGTCATACCGGCTGCGATCGCCAGCAACATCACCGAAATCAAGATTGGACTTTCCGCTAATAAATCAAGCATCGCGTTGCCCCTTTTCGGAACGAGATGTTAACCCGGTGTTTCCGCTCTCTTCCATCATTTATAGCAAGAGAATACAGAGACACCAAGCATTGTTAGGATGGCATCAACCACGTCGGAAAATCACTCAATTTCCGAACGCCTTTTTCAGAGGTCTCAACCGATCATCTCTGGATCTCTGTGGCGATTCGAACTGAAATGGAAACATTAAGATCTATGAGAACCGTTCTTCTCACACATCAAAAATGAAAGACGCAGAGACCGGATGTCTTCAATCACTGAGCAGAAATAAAAAACGATGTAGCAACTCCTTGTCACTACATCGTGCGTGGTGCTTCGATTGCGATTCAACTTGCGGCCAGTCGCATTGTCATTTCATCTCGCGCGAACTTCACGGCTTTGATTACTTTTGACGGAAAAGCGGACCACCATATTGAGCCGCATCACCCAAATTCTCCTCGATCCGGAGAAGTTGATTGTATTTCGCCATCCGGTCACTTCGACTAGCAGAACCGGTCTTGATTTGCCCCGTGGAAAGAGCAACAGCGAGATCAGCAATCGTAGAGTCTTCGGTTTCGCCACTCCGGTGGCTTGAGATCGAAGTGTAGTTATTTCGAGCGGCCAGTTGAATGGAATCGATCGTCTCGGTGAGAGTTCCGATTTGATTCACTTTGATCAAGATACTATTGGCGATTCCTTGATCGATTCCACGTTGTAGACGCTCCACATTGGTGACAAAGAGATCATCCCCTACCAGTTGAACGGAATCCCCGACTTTCTCCGTCAATTTCTTCCAGGTATCCCAATCATCCTCAGCACATCCATCCTCGATACTGCAAATTGGGTACTTGCTGCACCAGTCAGCAAGGAAATCGACCATTTCATCTCCGCTTAGCTCATTACCATCGATGGAATACTTCCCGGTTTCACTGCTGTAGAATTCGGTCGATGCTGCATCGAGTGCAATCCAAATCTCTTCACCAGCTTTATAGCCCGCTTGGTCGATTGCCTGAAGAATCACATCAAGTGCTTCCTGATTACTCTTCAGATCGGGA
>JAYYHM010000172.1:0-11030 GCA_036148415.1 Planctomycetota bacterium | reverse complement strand
CCCATGCACAATGGGAAGTACAGTGATCCGATCACTAAGCCGAAATACTTCTTGCGTGATTCGGTCGCTGTCATTGGAGGTCATATGTTGAATTCTCTGAACTTCATATCTTCTACTATTAGCAACCCTTTTGCCGTAGCTACTCCAAGTCATTTTGGTGAAAACACTGGCTTTGAGATTCTAATGTTCTTTGAAGAAATCTACAGTCATTTTCTGAACCGCTTTATCATCCATCAGGAAACTATGCAGAACGGGTACAGTTTTGAGCCATTCGGATCCCTCTAGTTTTGCCTCGTCCACGCTCACAACAAAATCTCCCGAACCTTCAGTCAATGGATTCTGAATGGGCTTCGATGAAACATCACCGGCGACAATTGCGAAGGGAAAGCTAGGTGTCGCGAGTTTCTTTTCAAGTTGCTTCCAATCAGGGCCCAGCTCCAAGCCGCCTGCACCCGTGACCCATCCAAAAATACCAGTGGGTGCAAGTCGTCGAGCAATGATAGCTCCCTGATTGGGAGGTCCCAACATGACCATTGATTTGCATCGTGGCAGTATTTTTTTGGAATCATCCTTTTTTAAATCAGCGATCATATGTCTCACAACAATATTACCCATGCTGTGCCCGACGAAACGCAATTCGGTATGACTCGGTAAATTTTCGAGGACTTCTTTCAACGCTCTAGCATGATCGGAGATCGATCGGCGTGTGCTCGCATAGGAGAAGCGTATCGTGGAAGGAAAACCTTGGTTCTCTAGATACTTCTGCATTGATGACATGGAACCTCGAGTCCTCATTAGCCCATGCAACAAAATCACTGTGGATTTATCAGAATTTTTATAGGGGAGATCTGGGCATTTTCTTTTCAGGACAGACTCACAGGTGGTCCGGCTACCCCAGCTCAAGCGAACATTGTCAGCATCGAGCAATCGCCAATGCCCGGTAACCGCGTTTTGCTGAATGCGATATCCCTGCCGGTAAAGGTGATCAGTCCAGAATTGCATTCCTCCGCCCGTCTTCCATTCCAAATTGAGAGGGCCCTTTGGTTTCATCTCCTCTCCTTCGGTGGATCCATCAGCTTTGGTATTGAATGATGTGTTTTCGTCAGCCTTAGCGGTGGAGGCAAATAGCATCATCACGCTGCACACGACTAGAACGGTCTGTGTTGACGGGAAGTAATTTGTCATTTGGAATGATTCGGTTCAGCGGAATGTCGGAATTGCACTCTTTAGCAAGTCTTGCCTGTCACCTGGTGTGACAGATTTTTCGTAATGGAATACAACCTTTGTCGCGGTTTGACGATCTAGAGGCTGCCCTAGGTCATTGAGGAAGATTTCAAATAATGAATTAACTGATGAGCGGATAAAACCTTTTGAACCTTCCTGTCATCCAATTCTTCCTTTGACGGCTTGGAAGTACAAATATCATTGCCCTCAATGATAAAGTCTGGGTTTTCATCTACGTTTTCTGTAAGGATCGCACCTGATCTAGATACAAGCTGCCTAATCTCCTGGGTTGAGAATTCTCTGAAGGGTCCAGAGACAAACAGTTTTTTTTGGGCTAGTGGACGGATGAATTCTAATCGGATCATTAACCTTTGCAGATCGGCTGTTGAATCTGGCTTGGCTGGGACTGCGTTATCACCGCTAGAGTTATTTTTTTTGCTGGTTGAGAAAGCTGTAAGATCGCTCGGTTTAATGAAAGGTAAATGATTGGTTGTTCTTTGCTCTGATCTCTTTTGGCCGGATCGTTTTCGTTGGGTGCTGGGACCCTTCATTCCCCAAGATCCCGCTCGTCCGCGCTGAAGGCGCAGTTTTTTTTCTAAATCGGGTAAATCACCACAATCTTGGTCCATGCCTGCTGCTAGGAGCAATTTGGCACAAGCCATTGCATCCTCGAGAGCGTCATGATGTTGGAAGCGAATACCAAGCCAGTCCGATAATGGTTTTAAACCAAAACGTCGGAGATGGGGCCAGGTTTTTTTGGCAATGGCTCGCGTGCATGTGTATTCGAATTCTGGAATGGGTAGGTGTTGTGTCCGAAGGGTGGATAAGAGCACTCGTAGATCGAAGGAGGCATTATGGGCAACGAGACACCGGCCACCAATTTTCTCTTCGATTTCAGCCCACAGGCTGGAAAACTCCGGCTCTTCACACACCTGTTCGGGTGTGATTCCATGAATTCGAATATTCGACGGGTGGAATATGAACGGCTTGGGTCGAATTAACCAGCAAGATTCTTCCGTCACTCTACCCTGCTCAACGGTCACCAAGCCAAGTTGACAAGCACTGTCCGGCCTGCGACTTGCCGTTTCAAAATCGATACTTGTAAATGTGGCTGGGAACAAGGCTCTGTGGTTTTGGTCAGCGTTCGGGAGACTTTTGTGTTTTTATGCAACCAATAAAGTACCATGCAAGTAAGTTATAGGCTGTACCGATTCGTGCGGAACATCTCCTCAACGGTTTTATCTTAGATCTAGGTCTGTTTGAGGGCTTTTCTTGACACACATTCTTCAGCGATGCCATTAAATTGTGTCAGGGAAGCAAAATACCTACACTAAAAAAATCGCACTTCAGTGAAGAAGCATTCGGGATTTAGGTGAGGACTTTGGATTCGAAAATCAAAAAAGAGACACGTTTTATGCGACTGACCGCTCAATTTATCTTTTGCATGATCCTTGCCCTGTTAGCAAATATGATGCAGCTCAATTTTGGATATGGGCAGGATTGGCCCATGTGGAGATACGATCCCTCTAGGTCAGCCTCATCAGATAATCGCCTTGCTGCTTCCCTCGAGCCGATGTGGTCATTGCATCACTCTCAACGTCAACAGGCGTGGGATGATCCGCTGAATCTCGACCTCATGACTTATGATCGAATCTTTGAGCCGGTGATTATCAAGGGAATGGTGATAGTCCCCTACAACGATGAAAGTAAGGTAGTGGCGTATCGTCTAGAGGACGGGGTGAAGCAGTGGACATTCTTTACCGAAGGACCGGTTCGGCTTCCTGCTGCGGGTAGGGATGATAAAGTCTGTTTCTGCAGTGATGATGGATATCTTTATTGTGTTGATGTAATGACAGGCCGATTGAACTGGAAATTTTATGGAGGTCCAAGTCAACAACACGCGATCGGTAACCGCAGATTGGTCTCCGCTTGGCCGGCCCGTGGGGGACCGGTGGTGCAAGGCGAACACGTTTATTTTTCGTCTAGCATTTGGCCATTTATGGGGATCTTTATTTACTCTTTGGAATTGGAAACCGGTGCCATTCATTGGGTAAATGATCAGGCTGGGTCGACTTACATCAAACAACCGCATAGTGCACCCTCTTTTGCCGGTGTTGCACCCCAAGGTGCCTTCGCTGCAACTCAGAAGCACTTAATTGTTCCAGGTGGAAGATCAGTACCTGCTGTATTTGATCGGGAGACTGGTGAATTGAAACATTTTGAACTCAACGCAGGTGGCAAGGGAGTTGGCGGTTCGTTCGTAGCTGCTGAGGAGGAAAGGTACTTTGTACACACTCGACTCGATGGAACTCGATCATTCTCGATGTCTGACGGGAAGAAGCGAGAGTTTACCGTGAACCGTCCTGTGTTAGGTGAGTCATATGTTTATTCAGCAGAAGAGGCGGATGACGGTTCAAAACGGGTTTCCTGTTACAGCCAAGACAACGTTCGCCTCTGGGATATCCCCTGTGACGGGTCTGGGGATCTGATTCAAGCGAATCAAGAATTGATCGCCGCGGGTGGTGGTTTATTAACTCGAATTTCCATCCCAGATGACGGCAAAAATCCGGCGATCAGGCAGGCTTTCAAAATCCCGTTGGACACACAAAGAGTTCTTGTGGCCGACGAAACACTTTTGTTGGTCACCCAGAGTGGAGATATTTTGGCTTATGGACCGACCAAGTCTTCATCTCAAAACGATGCGTTTGAACAACCCATCGATAGCCGAAGTATGACCCAAGCGCGAGAGGAATTCCCACAGACGGACGGTGGCATTAAAGAGTTGTTGTTGGATCTAGAGGAAATGCACCAGAATGATGGTTACTGTCTTTGGTTCGGTGCCGCAGAACACATTGGACTCAAAGAATTTATTCACCATTCCGGTTACGAGCAGATCATCGTAGTCGATCCAAGACAGGAAATAGTAAACGCGTTGCAGCATTGGCTTGATGCCCGTGGCTTGCATGGCCGTGTAACGGTGCATTGCAGTCATGTGGAGGACTTCCTCGCACCGAATTACGTTGCAAGCTGCGTGGTCTACGCGGATTCATTGGCTGGCAACACAATTACGGAAAGCATTTCTACGGCGTATGAGTCAGTCAGACCCTATGGTGGAGTTCTTGCTTTCCCTACCCTTCTGAATCGCGATCCGGTTTCACAAGACACAGATCTGAACCAGTTGGAGCAGGTTGTGGTTTTAGAGAAGGAATATGGATTACTTCTGAAAAAAGAGGGTGGTTTGCCTGGTACAGCTGATTGGACGCACCAATACGGAGACGTGGCTAACACGATCAAGTCGAATGATAGTCGCGTTAAGCTTCCGTTGGGAGTTCTTTGGTTTGGGGGAAGCAGCCATATGGACGTCTTGCCTCGTCACGGCCATGGGCCTCCGGAGCAGGTGGTTGGAGGGCGTTTATTTATCCAAGGGATAGATTGTCTGAGTGCAAGAGATGTCTACACTGGCAGAGTTTTATGGAAGAAAGTCTTCAAAGATTTGGGTACCTTCGATGTGTATTACGATTCGACATTTGAAGACGTCCCTCTGAATCCCAAATACAATCAAGTGCATATACCTGGGGCAAATGGTCGAGGCACGAATTACGTTGTAACGGAAGACAGGATTTACATCGCAGCAGGAGATCAGTGTTATGTGCTTGATTCCGCTTCGGGAGAGAAAATCCTAACGATCCATTTACCACATCCAAAGGCAGATGATGATGAGGCAGTAGGTGAATCGGAGACACCAGAGTGGGGCTATCTCGGTGTCTATAAGGATGTGTTAATTGGTGGTTTGGGATTTGCTAATTACAAAGATCGAATGGATTTAGTTTATGACGGAGATAAAAAACTAAGTCGTTCAAGAGCGGGTTTCGGTGGGAAAAGTGTCGACCGTGCTGCAAGTCGCGCTCTTGTGGGATTCAATCGCTATACGGGTGAGAAGCTATGGGAGATACCTTCCAACTATAGCTTTTGGCACAACGGCATCGTTGCCGGTGGTGAACAGATTTATTGTCTCGATCGTTATCCTATTCGTGTTGAGCAAGCACTGATGCGACGAGGCATTTCACCGCCAGACTCATATCGTATCGCTGCATTTGATTACAAAACAGGCGAGCCAAAATGGCAAGTGAACGAAGGTATTTTTGGAAGTTGGCTGAGCTACTCAGAAGAATTTGATCTTCTGCTGCAGGCTGGAGCAGCTGCCAGCGATCGATTGAGTGACGAAGTTTCAAAAGGGATGGCAGTTTATCGCGGAGGTGATGGATCCGTTAAATGGCGTAACGATGATTTACGATACACGGGCCCATGTATTCTGCATCACGACTGGATTATCACCAACACGAACTCTTACAAGGATTCGGCAGGTGCATTCTTTTTGCACGATGGCCGTCAAAAAATGGTACCGAATCCAGTCACCGGTCAGCCTGAACCTTGGCACCTCACCCGAGCGTACGGCTGCAATCATATTATTGCGAGTGAAAACATGCTCACGTTTCGTTCGGGCGCTGCAGGATATTATGATCTTTTGAATGATGGGGGTACTGGTAATTTTGGTGGGTTTAAATCGGGTTGTACTTCGAACCTGGTCGTGGCCAACGGAGTGTTAAATGCACCGGATTACACTCGTACGTGTAGTTGCGCTTATCAGAATCAAACGTCTCTTGCACTTGTGCACATGCCCCAGGTTGATCTTTGGAGTGTAGATGATTTCGCTTCCAATCATCAATTGAAAGAGCCCATTAAGCATCTTGGAATTAATTTTGGTGCACCGGGTGATAGGAGAGATGAGCAAGGTCAATTATGGCTGGAGTATCCAATCATCGCGGGTGCGTCTCCGAATATTGCAGTAACCTGGAATGAGGATGTGACGGTTAAGCAGCAGCATACCAGCCGGGTCGGAGAGGTTGACCATCCTTGGGTTTTTGCTTCGGGCCTCGACGGGGTTCAGGAATTGTCACTGACCCTTGTGGATCTACCAAAAACGGTTTCAGAGAATTCCATCCATCAGTACCAGGTCACCGTCTATCTAAGTCAGCTGGAGCAGACTCCAAACATGACGGTCGAAATGAGCTTACAAGGGCAAACCAAAAGAATAGAGACGCACGATTTAAAGAGATTTACCGATGGTAAATACGGCCGTGTGACGTTCCCACAGGTTACACTGCGTTCAGGTTTACATTTCACCGTCACAGGAATGGTCCCGGGACTATGTGTTTCCGGAATTGAAATAAGCCATCGGTAGTGATTTCTTAGTACATTTATCGTTGTAAAGAGTTCAATGCAGCTTGGACAGGCATCCTCAGTGCCACTCAGCGATCGTTTGTCATTGGTATTTCAGCATAGTTGGTTCTCGTCAGATGGTTCGTCTTCTATTCTCCGCGATTCTCGCTATTACGTTTCCTATCCACCAAAAAGTGGAAGCGTGTAACGTTCCTGTTTTTCGCTACGCACTCGAGCGCTGGCAATCGGATGAATACGAACTGATCATCCTGCACCATCAGGATCTGAGTCCGAGTGAAAAAACTAAGATCGAATCCATAGCGAAGAAAACAAGGGCAAGGAATGGTTCACTCAATTTGCGAGTGAGGGTCTACGATTTGCGGACAGAATTGGAACCGAAGCTGAACCAGTTTTGGTCCGGCTATGCTTCATCCAGCCAATCGACCGCTGCCTTATTGCTGTATTCTGCTAATGCCCGAGAGGTGCCTGATCGGATAGTTTCCATCACCCCATTTTCAGAAATCGATTCAGATTCACTCATTGATTCCCCAGCAAGAAAGTTGGTGGAGGAGCGGATTCTTTCAGGAGATTCTGCGGTTTGGATTTTTGTTACATCCGGTAACCAAAAAGAGGATGAGGAAGCCTACAAGCGCTTGGAAGACCAAATAGCTTGGAACAAAGCCAATTTAGCTTTACCGAATCAAGATATTCTGGAAGCAGACGAGTTTTTCGATAAAGAGAATCCAATTGAATTGCGTTTGGATTTTTCAATCGTGAAGGTGAATCGTAACGATCCAAGGGAACGATTTTTCGTAGATATCTTGATGCAGAGTGAGAGCGATCTTGAAGAACTCGACCAACCCATGGCATTTCCTGTAATTGGCCGTGGTCGTGTCCTTTACGCCCTAGTGGGAAAAGGTATCTATAAGGAAACGATTGAAATGGCTAGCAAATTTGTAGTTGGCCCATGCTCGTGCCAGGTAAAAGATCAAAATCCGGGTTTTGATCTGCTGATGAATACCGATTGGGATTCACAAGTTACTGGTAAGGAAATTGCGAAACCTCTGGAGAAAGAGCAGAAGGCGCCTATTTTGATTCAGATTCCCAAGGGAAAGTGAAACCAGTCTGTTTAATCGATTTTGAATCCTGAAGACGGAAAAGGTTGAAGCGAATGTTGCTACGCTCAGTTAATTGTGCCAGTTTCACTCTCCTATTTGTTGCGCTCGCTAGTGCTCAGCAAAATGCGGAGAAGCCGGTTAACATCGAACCGAAGTTTGAGCACAAGCTAAAGGAGGAAGATGTAGCGAGGTACGGAAATCCGGCTCGGGGTGCGCTGATCTTCTCGTCTCCTACGCAAGCTTGTTTGTCATGTCATCAGGTGGGAAAGGCTGGTGGCCAGGTCGGTCCGAATCTCAGTCAGATCGCAGCACAACGGAAGTTTTCAGAGATCGTTGATTCTCTTTGGTATCCTCAGAATCAGGTAGAAGAACGCTATCGAGCTGTCGCAGTGCTGTTGACCGATGGCAGATTGGTGCGCGGTTACAAGGTGATGGAAAACGAAAAAGAGTTAGTACTGAAGGATCAGGGCACCGGAAAAAAGCATACCCTCTCCATGGATGAAATTGATGCAGTAAAGGAAGTGGGCTCCCTGATGCCGAATGGTCTCATGGAAGCATTGACTAATCAGCAACGTTATGACTTGCTGGCTTTTCTTAATGAACTTGGCAACTATCAGCGGATTGATGCAGGTGCTATTGATGCGTTGTTTTCACATACTCACGCACACCACCCTGCATCCTTCGATATGCCAAGAGCTCCCTTGGAAATCGATCGGTGGTTGAGTTGGGAGGAAGAGGTGAATCGTGATCGTGTCTATGATTTCTACAGGAAGCAGGCGCGGCACTTCAGAGACATTGCACCCAGGCCCAATCTTCTTTCGGAATTTCCAGGTTTAGATGGTGGAAAATACGGACATTGGGGTAATCAATCTGAACCTGTATGGGCGGACAGTCGGTGGTCATTGTCTGATCTCGGATCACTTCAGTCAGGTGTATTTCATGGAGACGGAATATCGATAGCACGCGGAATCTGTGTAAATTTGACTGCGGAGAACGAATCCATCTCGGTATGTTTTGATCCCGACCAATTAAGTTATCCGCGGGTATGGTCTGATGGTTTTGTGACGTTTACCAGCGTGCGGCATGGATTCATGCAGGGTGTGCGACAGGCCGGTAAAACACTGCAAGTTAGTGAAAAGATCAGCGGAATAGATAAGCAGATCATTCGAGAAGCTAAACAGAAGAAGTTTCTCGGCTACTATCGAGATGGGGATCGTGTTCTCTTTTGCTATGAGATAGATGGCGAACAGTATTTAGATGAGCCCACGTTTCGAAATGGTATCTTTGACCGTTTCATTCAAAAAGTACAGCAACATCCTGCCAGACATGTGATCAATGGTGGAGAACCGCGATATGAAAAGGAGATCATTACACGAGGAGCTCTGGGACAGGGTATACCTTATGCAGTGGATACCATCACCCTACCGTTTGAAAATCCGTGGGGATCGTTGATATACAGTGGGGGTCATGATTTTATGGCGGACGGATCAGTCATGCTTTGCACGATGCAAGGTGACATCTGGCACGGTCGTGGTATCGATCATGATTTGACTGAAATCAGATGGAGAAAATTTGCTTCAGGTTTACATCAACCTTTGGGGCTTTATATCGAGCAAGATCAGGTTTACGTCCAATGTCGTGATCAAATTACACGGCTTCATGATCTCAACGACGACGGAGAGGCTGATTACTATGAGCCATATAGTCGAGCACTATCCACTTCGAAGTCGGGACATGATTTTACTTGCGGGCTGCAGCGTGATGCTGCTGGAAGGTTCTACACTGCAAGCGGACTACAGGGCGTGATGCGAGTCTCATCTGATGGTGAAGCAGCTGAGGTTCTAGCAACCGGTTTGAGGAATTCTGATGGCATCGGTCTTACACCAGACGGACTGGTCACCGTTCCCAGCAGCGAGGGTGATTGGATGCCTGCGTCCATGATTGCCGCTATTCGGCCTGATGGTGACGTATTAAATCGCTTTGCAAGATCAGATGAAGCGGGTTCAGGATCTCGAAAACCTTTTTTCGGACGACCGGGCGTCAACCTGACTCAGCCTCCTGAAATTCCTATGCTGTATCTACCGAGAGGTTTAGATAATTCGAGCGGTGGACAGGTTTATATTTCAAGTCAACGGTGGGGACCTGTACACGGAAATCTCGTGCATTTATCTTTCGGCGCCGGACGAGCATTTTTGTTGCTCAGAGATGAGTTTGATGGATGGATTCAAGGGGCGGTTGTACCGATCGCAGGTGAGATGCTTTCAGGTGTACACCGTGCGAGGTTCAGCCCAGTGGATGGCCAGCTATATGTTTCGGGACTGGCTGGATGGGGTACGTACACCACTCAGGATGGATGCCTGCAGCGTATTCGATATACGGGTGGAGAAGAGACACAGCTGCCCATCGACTTTCACATTCATGAGAACGGCATTCGTGTGTCATTCTCTCAACCCGTAGATCATTCCGTAGTGGTCCAGACCGCCAATCATTTCGCACAAGCTTGGAATTATCGCTACAGCGGTGCTTATGGATCACCAGAGTACTCGCATCGACAGTTAGGATTACGTGGGCACGATGTGATTTCCATTCAGTCCGTTACAGTAATGGAAGGAGGTCGAGAAATCTTCCTTGAGATGCGGAATCTGCAGCTCGTGAATCAATTGCATCTGCTGGTTCGTACTTCAGAAGATGAGGATCATGATCTTTTTTTAACCGTCAATCGCATGGATGTTCCATTCAAACAAATCGACGGGTACAAAGCGGTTGAAAAGGTTCGACTTCCTCATCCAATGCTTGCGGATTTAGAGCGTCCGATGGCGACCAAACGTAATCCTCACGGTAAGCCAATACCCAATGCTAGAGAAATCACCCTTGCAGCTGCCAAGAACCTGATGTTTGACCGTGATCACTTTACTGCGCAGCCGGGGGAAGTGATTCGTTTGACCTTTAAGAATCCTGACGCCGTCCCACACAACTGGGCACTGATAGAACAAGATTCACTGGATGAAATCGGTCTCCTCTGTAATCGTTTGATTTCGGATCCTAATGCGGTTGCTAATCAGTACATACCAGATACTAAAAAGGTGATTGCGTACACCAATATCGTAGAGCCCTTTTCAGAGCATACCATTTATTTTCAAGTTCCTAATGAACCCGGTAAATATCCATTTCTCTGTACGTTTCCCGGCCATTGGATGGTTATGAATGGTTGGATTGATGTCCAGAGCCCTTAGTTCGGTTCATTTTCTTGGACTATTATCGGGTTCGCATGCAATGGGTGTTGCATCAGGGAACAGCAGGTCCGTTGGCAAACCTTCGAGTGCTGGCTTGCACGATGTTGACAGACTTAAAAGGACTTCAAAGAAAGCTTACGCGGCAATCGGTTATCCGATGTTTCCACATTGCTGTGAAGTCGGACGAGTAGGGTCTTGTGTTGATTACCTCGTGGGAGACGCTGAATCGCTGCGG
>JAYYHM010000171.1:0-3323 GCA_036148415.1 Planctomycetota bacterium | reverse complement strand
CGGACACAGGAACAAAAACGACGCTTGGCATGGGATCACTTACTCTTGATCTTCCTGAGACCCCAGTCAAGTTAGGTGACTCATGGTCCACGCCATCCGAGATCCGGACGCGCACAGAGAATGGCGCGGTCAAATTAATCAAGATTCGGCAACTCTACACGCTTGAAAAAGTCCAGACCGGAGTTGCCTTCATTCGTGTTCGCAGCCAACCCCTTACTCCGATCAACGAAGAATCGGTTCGTGCTCAAGTGGTACAACAACTCAGCAATGGAGTCATCCGATTCGACATTGATAATGGACGCATGCTAAGCAAACAGCTTGATTGGGATGAAACCGTGATTGGTTTTCAAGGAGCAAACAGCCTAATGGAATATCGTGCTCGGTTTTCTGAGAGGTTAGTGGCTAACTCCTCGAACGCCCTAAAACGCTGATCGCAGCTACTGAATCGGCGCTTGAACCGGACACCAGCGACGATAACTTACGACCGGATCACCCCATGACGAGATAGCTCGGTCCAAGTCACCTGCCGGGCAAAACCTATCCATGATGGGTAAAGGAGATGGCAGAGAGAAGCTAGCCTAGCCGCCGGCTCACTGTGATGACGCCAGCAATCACCGCGATCTGCATCGCAGCGTAAGCCAGTGGCGGAATCCTCCGCAAACCCTGAAGTATTAAACTGGGATCATGCAACTCTTGACTTGAATTGTTCGATTCAATCCTTGGAAGAAAGGGCTCAATCAGCCAAGTTGAAGTGTGCTCCCATCCAGTTGCCGTCTTTCGCCAACCTCGCGGCGCGACTGCTCTTACCTGCTGAACCTCGGTGTGATCCACTTGACCTAAACGCCTCACCCTCGGTGTCTTGAGATCGGGCCGCGTTGGCGATTTAGAAAACTGCAACCGCATCTTTGTGCGAGGGATGACAGTTGCATCCATTCTTACCTCGTGAGAATTGACTGCTGACAAATTCCCATGCCAAACCGACCATCCAAACAAAATTGCTAAAAGGCAGCAAAGGGTAAACAGAGGATTCTGCATCATGAAGAGAACAGAGGGATAAACGAGTGTGAATAAAGTGAAGCGGCAACACTTGTTGAAGTTCCAATGCAAATCGAATGCCGAGGAGTTCAAGGAAATCTTCCAGACTCAAAAACCCCTGCTTTCTTCGATGGAATCCGACGATTGAGATCCATTCTGCGGAAGTAACCGCTGCCAAAAAACAACAGGTTAGAGGGCCCGTGTTTTTGTTTTGCAACATGGGAGTCCCGAGTGTTGTATTGATGCAACGCCCTATTGGATCGCCTGATCGATCAATGATTCCCAGATGGGTTATGAAACCGACGTACAGAGAAGGGCTGAAAGTGAGCAATTTTAGGCAAATTTTAACCTGCGAAAACGTCGGCCCTTTGATGAGCTAGGTTTGATGGGCTCAAGCGGCGCCGCAGAGACTCTATCGAGACTTTCATCTCTAATAGCCAGCCAGATAGGAACGCTGCGGCTCGATGAGGAGACGCACCGAATCTTCTTCGAGTGCAGTGTCTCGCCGGACAAGAAAATCATTGGAGCTCAAATTGTGCGAGGATGACCGTAGGCATAAGAAACCCGAGCCATGGCGTACTGCATGTCTCAGGTTTGCCATTCCAAATCGGTCCATTGTCCTACGTTCTATCCGATCCAAGACATAGCAGGAATTGGATGGGTGTGAACTAGGATACGCAGTCACACCGTCGGGCTAAACTGCAGTAAGCCCGCTTGCTTATGAATGTTATGACAGGCCTTGCAATTGGAGACTTTCTGAAGCATCGCGTCTGCACCCTCAGTGCCATTTTTCACAGAGGTACTCGCTTTTACGAGAGCTGACGTGCGCTTCTTCCAGCTTTCGGCATCCCCTTTTTTGGGCTGGTTCTTGGAAAGCGAGACGAGCATCGAATGCAATTTCTCAGCCTCTTCCGCTGAAGCGTTTCCGCTTGAGACTTTCTTCAGAAGCCCACCCTTGAATGCAACTTTCATCACTTCTTTTGTGGAATACGTCTTGCCGTCTGAATCCTCAGCGTTGACCAAGACTGACGTGGTCACACCAAACAAGAGGGTCAACATCACGAAAGAAAGCATCATTTCGACATCACCAAATCTCCTTAACCAAACAATATTATTTATCCTGACTGAAACACCCAGAGAGGAGGCAGCAGGGTAGCGGATGCGTTGACCGATATCTCGATCATCTTCCCCGTCAACAACTATATCTGATTGAAGATTCGCGGATTTCCGCACCCAACCCCACTGTCAGGGTATTTTTTTCCAGCGATAACTTAGCGAAGAGTCCTTGATTCCATCACGCGATTCCATCACGCATCAGCGTTGAATTCTCTTGCCGCGGCCACAAGTGTTGAGCACTACGCATCGATCCATTTCTGTATGATATCTGCGAGTGCGCGGTTAATCATTGTGACGCGCTGGACGCGATGACGGAGAGACATGTTGACTAAGAGACTTTGCGATGTGTGAAACCTCATGGAAGAGACATGAGGAATTGCGTTCATAGCAAGAGTCATCACAGCGACTACTTAGAAGTATTTTGGAACCTCTAAAAACGCAAAGAATAAAATTGATCAGTAAGCAACAAAAGTCAGACAAGGCAACGAAACAAGAAACCAAACTCAATCGTCGCCAATTTCAGAAGAACCTCACGGGGACAATGGGTGCGTTGGCAGGATTCCATTTCCTCCCAGCCTTAGCTGATAAAAAATTGGAGAAACCCACCGTTGCAGGAATCGGTATCGGCGGGAAAGGCGCTTCCGATCTTACCGGTGCAAGTAAAGCTGGCTTTGAGGTTGTTGCTTTGGTTGACGTTTTTGATACGACAAAGTTCAAAAGTGATGATCGCAGGGTTCGGCGAATTCAGGAAAGCCGCGAGGCGTTCCCCGAAGCGACTTTCTTTCAAGACTATCGTGAAATGCTCAGCGAAATGGGTGACCGAGTGGATGCCGTGACAGTATCCACTCCAGATCATCATCACTATCATGCGTCCGCTATGGCGATGAAAGCGGGAAAACATGTTTATTGTCAGAAACCGCTCACTCACGGAATTGGTGAAGCAAGGTCGCTCCGCGAGATCGCACTCGCTACCGGAGTGAAGACTCAGATGGGAAACCAAGCTCACGCCAATGATCATATGCGCCGTTGTGTTGAACTGATTCGTGCCGGAGCGATTGGTAAAGTCAAAGAGATTCACGCCTGGACAAACCGTCCGATTTGGCCTCAAGGATTTTCATCAGCCCCGAAGGGCCAAACTATTCCGGACGGCATCAATTGGGATCTCTGGGTCG
>JAYYHM010000170.1:0-5276 GCA_036148415.1 Planctomycetota bacterium | reverse complement strand
GGAGGTAGTTGCCACGCTGAAGATTCAGATTGCTCAATTGCCCGCGGCCCAATCGGCAATGCTGCAGCAGGTCGTTGCTGAGATTCAAGATGGCTTGAATGCAGACACGCTGTCACGACTTAGTGATTATGTAAGATTGGGGAAATCCGAAGAAATTCCACTCGATAATCGCATCGCTTTGGGGGTAGCCGGGTGGTTACTTGGATCAGGATCTGGTGAGCAAAATTTGAGCGTTACGATTGCTTTGCTTACAGTTAGAGATCTGGTTGTGGAGTATCTCAGCACAGACGATCCCGCTCGTAGGCAAGCGATTCTAGATGAATTAAAAACCTTGGAGGGAGCGCAACCTGAATACGTTGATCGCATGCTGCCCCTGCTAAAACCGGTGAAGCAATGGCCGGAGGGTGCGGAGGATACTTCCGTTCCAGGTATGTTTCGTGTATCGAACTCGGGTGTTGATTACCTCGTTCAACTACCGCCTGAATACAACCCACTTCGTCCCTATCCCTGCATCCTTGCACTACATGAAAGTCGCTCATCACCAGAGCGCCAGATCGATTGGTGGGCGGGTGAGTACCGCGAAGCTTTGGGGATGAGACTTGGTCATGCTGCGAGATCTGGTTTTATCGTGGTTGCGCCGATTTGGTCTCGAAAAGGTCAGGTCTTGTATGAGTACACTCCAAGGGAACATCAGAGAGTTTTACGTGCTTTGCGTGACGCAATGCGAAGCTGCTCAATCGACTCGGATCGTGTTTTTATAGCGGGACACGGAGAGGGAGCGACTGCTGCTTGGGATATCGCACTTGCTCACCCTGATTTATGGGGAGGGTTAGTCGCGATTAGTGGAACACCTGGTAAGACAGTTCCCCACTATGAACCCAATTCTCGGCATGTACCCATGTACCTGGTGATGGGAGAATTAGATCAGACCAAAGCCAACGGGGCGATAATTGATGATTACATGACTTTTAATCACGATGCGATGGTTGTGATGTACCGTGGTAACGGTCGATCATATTTTTATGATGAGATCCAAAGGATTTTTAGCTGGATGCTCTTGCCTTCGCACGCTCGCAAAGAATCACCATTAGATATTGAGGTTGCGACGATACGGACGGGGGACCAATTCTTTTGGTGGCTGGAACTTGGGCAACTCAAAGAAGGGGTTCCCGTGAACCCGATTCTTTGGGATCAAGCGGAAAGAATCAGGGCAGGAAAAATATCAGCTTCGATTGGTGTTGATAATCAGATACGACTTAAGAACGCACCAGCAGACCGTTTTAGATTATTGTTGCGCCCGCAGGTTGGTGTCGATTTGAATCAAGAAGTAGTGGTTCGATATGGAACCGCTTCGCCCAAGCGATTCTTCTTCGATGGGGAATTAAAAACCATGCTAGAGGATGTTCGTCAACGAGCGGATCGAAAGCGAGCTTTTTGGATGAGCATCGATATTCCGTGAAATACTTCTGGCTTCGACAATCCACCCCTGAGATTGGGAGATATAATCTCACCAAAGTATTTGGGTTTGACGGCTAAGAGTTTCCCTGAGCTAGTGGTTCTGTTTGTGGAGCGAGGGTGTAATCAATGAAGCGTAGACATTTTTTGGCAGTTCCTGCAGTGGCGGCTAGCGTGTCCGCTCTTCCGAAACCAAGTGATGCGGTAGAGCAAAAGAAGGGTCGAGCTCGGCAGTCTGTCATGGGTTGGTGTTTCAAACCCATGTCACCCACTTCACTTGCTAAGCATGCAAAAGCGATCGGACTGGAGGCGATTGAAGGTATTCCAGCGAGTTCATATCCTGAAGTCACTGAATTAGGCTTAAAAATTTCTCTCGTTGGGAGCAATTGTTTTGCAACAGGACCGCTAGATCCTGAGAATCATGCAGAGGTGGAAAAGAAACTGCGAGAAAGCATCGATCTCGCAGTAAGGTATGGTGCGCCGAACGTTATCACGTTTACCGGTATGCAGAAAACAGGTATCTCGGATTCTGCGGCAAGAAAAAACTGTTTGACTTGTTGGAAGAGAGTCATTCGTTATGCAGAGGAGAACCAGATTGGTCTGGTTCTTGAGCATCTTAATAGCAAGGATGATTCACATCCCATGAAGGGGCATCCAGGATATTGGGGTGATGATTTACATCTCTGTGCTGAGCTAGTGAAATCGATGGACTCGCCTTATTTCAAGCTTCTATTCGATATGTACCATGTCCAAATTATGCATGGTGACCTGATCAGGAATATAGAGAAGTATCAAGATATCGTGGGGCACTATCACACAGCTGGTAATCCTGGTCGAGGAGAGCTCGATGATACTCAGGAGATAAACTACCCGCCTGTAATACGGTCCATCCTAGATACGGGATATCAAGGATTTATTGCGCAAGAGTTTATCCCCACGTCTAATGACCCCATTCAATCTCTAAGAGATGCCTATGAGTTGTGTGACGTCTGATCAGGAACTACACGGATCACATGAAAAGGTTAGTAATGAGGGTGAGTGTGTCTTTATCTTTCTTCAAGTTAACCACCATCTAGCACTGGTTTGAGAGAATTCTTTTCATCGCTTTGGTTGGATTTTGACTGGATTGAATCGTTCGTGGGTTGCCCTGGGTGCTTGTATTCTCGTGATTGAAGTTGATTCACTGAGTTGAGTGGGGGCTACAGGAACAATATCAGCATTGAACGCCGGAAGATTCGCTCGCCGTCACATTTACTTTGCGACCCTCTATAGTCCTACAAATACATCCAAGCAGAGGGTAAGCAATCATGAGTGGAAACGAGATATCGAATTTTCCAAGTAATTTAAAAGAGCTGAAAGACTCCGGTTGGGAGTCCAAGTCGGTCAAGGAGGAAATGAGATCGAATTTAATCTCCATGCTGGAGCGGGGAGAGGTGATATTTCCAGGGATTATAGGGTACGAGGATACCGTGATACCGGAAATTAATATGGCTGTGCTGGCCGGACATGACATGTTGTTTCTTGGTGAAAAGGGGCAAGCCAAAAGCAGGATGATGAGGTTACTGGTCAGGCTTCTTGATGAGTGGATTCCCTACATCGATCATCCTGACTTGCCAGTACACGAGGATCCTGATCGACCTATCACTTCCTTAGGGAAGCGTCTGGTTAATCAAACGGATCCGAGTGAAATCGCGATTGCATGGTGGCACCGCGATCAAAGATATGCAGAGCGTCTCGGACCCGGTACGAAGTTCGCTGATATCATCGGTGAGATTGATCCCGCAAAGCTTACCAGCGGGGTCAGCCTTGGTGCAGAGGAGGCGTTGGCACTGGGCTTAATCCCCCGGATGCATCGAGGGATCTTTGCAATGAATGAACTTCCTGAGCTAGACGACCTTGTCCAAGTTGGGCTCTTCAATATCTTGGAAGAACGTGACGTCCAGATTCGAGGGTATCCTATTCAATTCGATCTCGATATTTCAATTTTATTCTCAGCCAATCCAGCCACCTACAACCGAAGCGGTAAAGTTATCCCTCAGTTGAAGGATCGAATTGGTTCAATGATCAAGACACATTATCCCAGCGATAGAGATCTCGGCATTGAAATTCTGCATCAAGAAGCGGAGGCGGAACTTCACGGATCCTATCCAGTTCACGTACCACACTTTATGTATCAGGTCCTTGAGGAGATTACGGTACAAGCAAGAAAGAGTAAATTCATCGATCATGCATCTGGTGTTTCTGCTCGGTTTTCACTCGCAAATTTTCGCACGTTGGTTGCATCTGCTAGACGCAGGTCAATCTTACATCAGGAATCACCTGCCGTACCGCGGATCAGTGATCTGGGTCATCTTTATTCAAGTTCCATTGGGAAGCTCGAACTTGACATGATGGGTACACACCAAATGAGTGAAAAGCAGGTGCTCGATGCGGTGATCGCAGAGGCCATTCGTGTCGTGTTTGAAGAGTATGTTGACCAACATGGCCTGGAGGCCATCGCAGAAATCTTTACCAAGGGTTTTCGGGTGGAGGTTGGTGACTTGCTGCCAAGTTCAGTTTATGCAGACCGCTTAAAGCATGTACCAGACGCTTGGAACCTCGCATTCGAAGTAAATGCAAGTGAAAGTGAAACCATGCGTGCCAGTTGCATTGAATTTGTTTTGGCAGGTCTATACAGCACAGAACGAATCAGTCGAAGCCAGAGACACGGTAAGATCGAATATGAAATCTGATGCTAGAAAAAAACAACAAGTGGGCGGTGTAATTCATGCTTACCAGAAATTCGATCCGGTAAACTTCCCTCCTCCACAACAGGATGCCCCTGATTTGGTCTCTCCTGCGTTTGAGCAGGCATTATGGGAGGGTGGTTTTAGTGATCTCTCTGAAGAAGATCTCGCAAGAGCCGTCCGCCTAGATCCCTCTCAGATCGCTGGCCTTGGGCCCAGTCTTGATTCGCTCCGAGCGATGCTTGAGGAACGCAAAAGGAAAATTCTCTCGACTTACGAGTTAAGGTCTGTTCAGAAGAAAGCCCGGGTCGCGCTGCATGAAAATGTTCGGAAAATCAAAGTACCCAAAAAACACGAAAAGCTCTACCGGAAAGCAATTATTCAAGAGCAACCTTATTTGCTTGAAAGGCTCTGGTACCATGCGGGAGACGACCAGAGCAAGTTAGCGGTTGATATGTTGCAGATTATGCAACATATGAACAATAAGCATCAAATTGATCAGCTTGCCACGGATTATGAATTCACAGGTAGTCAGTCGCTGAAAATACATGAAGCGATGGAAGTGAAGGAAGAGTTGGAGAGAATCGAGCAGCTACTGAAACAGCTTGAAGAAGCTCGCGAAACAGCGCAGATAGGATTAATTGATCTTGATCTGCTTGCGGAATATGCACCACCCAGTGATATGCAGCAATTGGAAGAGATGCGGCAGCAGGTGGAAAACCTGTTGAGGGAAATCGCTGAGCGGCAGGGGTTGGAGCGAGATAAGCAAAATGGATCGGGCTTTCGACTCACTCCGCAAGCTTACAAAATATTTCAAGGTAAGCTTCTCAATCGTTTATTCAGTGAACTAAGTCCGTCAAAGCATGGGCAGCATTCCACAGATCTGTCAGGTGATGGATCCGTTGAGTTGCAGAGGACGGCTCCGTATGAATATGGAGATAGCTTGACTCACATGGATCTGACTCAAAGTGTGATTAATGGTTTGATTCGCCAGGGTACGCAGATGCCTTTTCAGCTTCACACCTCTGACATCGAAGTCCACCAGACACGACATCAGCCAAAATGTGCGACCAGTGTCATCATGGATATGAGTGG
>JAYYHM010000169.1:0-8387 GCA_036148415.1 Planctomycetota bacterium | reverse complement strand
GGATTCGGTGAATTCTGAGTTTCGGTGCAGTCCTAACGGTCGTAACGGTGTTCCATCTCACTCTTCCGGTTCGGTTTGCTCGGATTGGGAAAAATGTGACGGGAAGATAATTTGGATTAAGAAATCCTTGGGTTAGACTGGTGGGGGGCCGAAAAGGTTGGTATACGACTAAAAGCACGTCTCCTTTTGTGGGATTTCCTCGGTGGGTAATAGAAATCCTTGACGTCCCAAACTACCCAACTTAGTATTCGAGAGGGTAAATTTTCGTCACCTCGCGTCCTGAATGATATTTGATCATTACTTTTGGCGTGCTGTTGCTTCGACTCACTGCTCTCTGTGGACTAAATCATACTTTCAGAACCTAAAGTACGACCATTATGTTAATTTTTGGTGGGTTGGCCGTCTTGCTGATCGGCTTTTTTGTAGTCGTTTGGAAAGCATCGCCCAACTGGCGCTGGTACAACATCGTTGCGGTTTGCATCACGATGATCTTAGGTGTTGCTTTTCTCTTCCCCACTGCTGGAGTTCTGAAAAGTCGCTCGAAATGGCATCAGATTAAGGAAAAGCTCGAAGGTCAATTGGCAGAGGTAGAAGCAGAACAGAGCTTGATTAAATACGGCGACATGCAGGACCCCAACTATGGGAAAGGGGTCATTGAGCTTGGGGTCGAGCTATCCAAGGTGGGCATAGAGGCTGGAAGACGCTGGCGTAACCTCGTTATGCAGCAGATGAATAATAATCAAGTGATTCTTGCAAAGCCTCCCCAAAATGCGGGTGCGGTTGCTGGAGTACCGGCTGATGCCGCGGCCGCCCCTGCCGCTAATCCCGCTGAGCCTTTGGTCCCTGTTGGGATGGTGGTTTATGGATTTGGTGAGGCTCCAGATACGTCGCAGCAGCTCTTGCCAACGGTTTATCTTGGTGAGTATCGAGTTACGGCAAGTACACCCGACACGGTGACTCTTGCACCTACCAGTTCCCTTGAACCTGCCCAACGATTTGCGCTGCAAAATCTTCGGCAACCACCATGGACTTTGTATGAGCTACTGCCACTGGATTCGCACGAACCCTTCATTGCTCCAGGTAGCGAACAGAATGACGATTTCTTCTTTGGACGCGTGGACACCGATTTGTTGGACGGTCTTTTCCAGACAGCGGCGATGCTAACGAGAAATCCCCAGGCAACCACTAATCAGGTATCACCCACCAGTGCAGCCTCGCTAACCACCTACAAGGAAGATGGTAGACGGGCAACGGATGATGATCCACCTACCAGTCGGTGGTCGATGATTGAGTTTATTCAAACTCATAAAGTTGAAGTCGACAGCCCCGAGCAACGCGGAGCGTTAGTCGGGGGCTTTTTTGACTTGAATGGACGTGCTGTGGATAGCCGGTTACAGAGGCCTGATGAAGATGAGGTCACCTTTAAAAAAGGTGACCGAATCTTGATGAAAGAGGAAGCTGCGGATGAATTGCTCAATCAAGGCGTCGCTGAATTGAGGGACAGATACTATTTGCGGCCGCTAAACGATTACCGATATGTCTTACGCCGAGTACGTTTGCGAATCGATGAATTGGCAAGCCGTAAAAAAGAATTGGATTTCGAACAGCAGGTACTTGAAAAAGCGATCTCTAAAACTGAGGGTATGCTGGTTGAGAATCAGGGAATCAAGTTGAAGCTCGAGCAAGACCTAGAGCAATTTGAAATTGAAAAGGTCGCTATCGAGGACTACGCCGGTAAGATGCGGGAGCAGGTAGAGCAGATGCGAAGGGAGATGGCCCAGCTGCATCAACACAACCTGTTGCTGGAAGAAGAGATTGCAAAAAAGCATCAAGCAATTGAGCGTCGTCTTGATGGGCTTTCTCTTGCTGAATGAGACGACATTATCGATCCTGAGCGATTAACAGAGCCATCATTGCTCAACAAGTTTAGCTCGGGAGCTATTGCTAGGAAGATAGCTCTCTGAGTGAAAGAAACTTGAGGCGGGTCCTAGGTTCAAGGATGGAATTATGGTTGAGCATGAGGGGAATGGTCGTTGGGTAGAGATCGAGTTTGATTGTCTACCATTAAGGTCGGTAACGCGGTTAGACGTGCCCTTGGATGCATCTCCCGTCTACGAGCAATTTGTTCTTCGCGTCAAACAGGCCATTGGCAAGCATGGGAGCCATAACGCCTACTACCTGCATCGCGGTAAATGCGAATTTCACCTCACCAACTCACCAGAGCAAGGCCGGGTTGCTTTCCAGTTTGAGGGCACCGCTCTGACAGATGAAAAAGATCTCCAAACGCGTTCGATAGATCTGTCCGTACATCTGGATCAGGAAACCTGTCCCTGGTTGTCCGAGCCCAGCGTAGCCTTTCTTGTAGAGAGTGTACGTCACGCCTTGGTGGTTGAATTCAATAGGTATATCGAAGCGGGTGACTTAGCCAAAGCGCAAGCAAGAGTCGAGTCAATTCAAGCTCAGAGTGATGAGGGAGAGGGTTTTGTCGGGATGTATCTCTAAGGAGTCGATGACTAACGTGCATTTCTGTCGGGTAAGGAACGCATAGTGGGAGCCATTTTAAGCCTAGGATCCATCAGCTGCGTGATGCATCCAGCACGGCCGCAAAACCGAGTAGATCCTTTCTGTTCTTGCAGTAATCAAGAAGTGGTGGATAACCATTCTGCCCCGAATCTTGTTCAGCTTTCTTTGCAATCTCCAGTAACAATGGGATGATCCTCTGTGGAGGAACTTCTTCTGGAACCATGCTCACAGCGGTTTCAATGGCTTCTTGATGGCGTCCACATCGGTCGAGAAGGTCGACATAAGTCTCCATAGCAGCAGTGCCATGTTCTGCGGTATTCAATCCTCGGGCTTTTCTCTGAAAAACTGTCAATCCGGCCTCGACGTTTTCTCCTCGTAGGACCGAGTAATAAGTAGCATATGCCGGATAAAAATCAACGAATGGTTCTTCCCCTGGATACTGAAATTGATGGTTAAGTCTTCTTCCATATTGAGTGAGTTCCCAAGCTTTTTTTATCTGATCCGGATCTTCAAGGACCGATGCAATCTTTACCGTTGAAGCTAAGTGCGTGGTGTCGAGGTGGTAGCCTCCATCGGCAAGCAGCCATCGCCGCTTTTCAATCATTTCATAGAGGTTTTCCGAAGGATCTGCTGGCGCCTCCCGATTTGCGATGTCTGCCCTAACCATCTCTGAGAGTTCGTCATAAAAATGATTAAGCAAGCATGAAGCAGCCGCTGCACGATCTTGCTTGCTTCGGCCGGCGATGGCTTGGTCATAGAGAGTAATGCTGTTGCAGGTGCCTTGGTGATCCAGAACAGCCTGAAACCCGCGTGCAATATCAACACCTTCGTGCAGTAGCACTTGAATCATATCGTCATAGTTCTCTTCATTGATTTCGATACCTGAGAGCAGTTCTTTCGCTGCAGCGATGTCTCCGGTTGGACGCAAATACATCCATCCTTCACCCACTCTTCCCAGATGAATTAGCATCGCTCCAGTTTCTCGGCACGCTTCAAGCAAACCTTGCTCCAACTGCCTTTCGATGTCCTCGGGTCGTCTCGCTTCATTTTCTTGTCTGATCAGTGGTAATCCAAGCTGAATCCGAGTACGCATCTTCAGCGCTTCGAAAAGCTCCATGGGGCTTTTATTATTTCGAAAATACTGGACCACTTCCTCCAGCACATCTGCTGTGCTCTTGTCGTTTTCAGCAACGCGTTCAAAGATATTTAGGGTTTCTTCAGTCATGATGTATCTGTGAGAGTGTCAGTCAGGGATTGACTACGCAAGCAAATTTTTCTCAAGGATTAAATGAATGGCTACTTGCCCGAGAAGACAGGTATAAAAATGGTAACACGTGCTATTCTGAATAAATGTTTTGGTGATCGAGTCCAGGTCAAACGCTCCGTCTCCAGTAAGAAGCCTTATTAACCTAACTTTTTCGGGTTGAGCCAGGTTCGCGGCAACGTGTAGAGGGCCGGATTCTTATTATGCCATAGTTTTTTCCGGTGTCGCAGGGGAAGCGACGAGGCAACGAGTGATTTGTTCCGTTTGGTGTTGGGGTATTTGGATCTCGCGGGTCGGAAGCGATCGAGATGTTCTATCAGATCCCACTAGTCGATGTCGTTTTGCTCCGTGTATGCACGAAGCTGACTGATGAGATTCCGCAATTCTCCAGAAGCCTGCGGAAGAAGAGAATCGCAGTGGTCCAAAACGTCGGAAAGGGGTCCGAGTAATTTGTCGCACTCCGTAGAGATTTTCAGAGACCATTTACGTGTTAGCTGAAGTTTTTCTTTGCAAAGATGCAGTCGCTTCTCCGCAATGCGAACACGTTTTCGCTCTTCCGTGGCGGGTGGGCGGTCCTCTGGTCTGGCTGTACCTGTTTTGGCAGCCAATTGGTCCTTTGCTTCGTTAAGCTTCTGCTCTGCGGAGACAATCTGCTGTCTCCAGTAGGTGGGGTATTGGTGACTAAAAGCTTCGTCAGTCTTATGAGTAAAAGATTTCAATTCTTCCAGTGTGTCTCTTACCTCTTCCGTGAACTCTAAAAGCCCTCGATGCAAGGTTTCAAGTGCTTGGATGTTGGTGACGTTGCTGGTGTTCATTTATCGACCAAGGTAGGCGTCAATCTGCTCCGCTTTGCGAAGCAGATAAGGAATGTGTTGCTCGGTAGACTGTATCAATTTAGATAGCTGCTGAATCTGTGTGGAGAAATCACTCGCAAACTTTCTTTGCTGCTCATCTCGCCAGGTTTGTTCCAGCTGATTGAGTTGTGAAAATAAAACACTGGACTGCTGCTTCATTTCCTCAGAGAAGCGGTGCAGATGGCTTGCAAATTGACGTAGGTGCTCAGGGTCAACAACCGCTTGGTTCATGAGAATCTCGAATTTGAGTGGGGTATTCTTTGGAGGATACTGTGAACGCTGGATCTTGGTGGTCTATGCCTAGGCCGTCTAGTCAATGTTCTTTGTAAAGTGGTGTCACGCGGAGTTCTGAATCTCTGTTTCCGCGTTCATCAACTCTCGCTGGTAGAGTTTGAGTGTTTTTTTAAGCCCTAGTCGTTCAGCATTTGCACAAAGTAGTTTCAGTGCGGCAATTTTTAGGGGTCCATTAGTGGCAACTGCACGCCGAAGGGCAACAGATCGGAGGGATTTCATTGCTTCGTGGTGACTCCCAAGCTCAAGGAGGCATCTCCCCATCAGAAAAGAAGCTCCTGCTGCAAATGCATCTTGATCCAATAGTGGCTCCACTGCATCGCAGGCATCACGATAACGACCTGTATCTAGCATCGCTTCACCCAGAGCTAAACGGAGGTCGTGCAGATTCGGGTCTCGGCTGATCCTAGCCTCGCATACTTCGATTCGACGGCGAGCCCAGTCGTCCTCACTCCTATCGAGTTCTCGGATGATCTCGGGAGTATCCAGTTTTTTTGCCACTTCTAGCACTTCACGGTATTGCTGCAACGAACGCGCTAACACCGCTTCCTCTAATTCCCAGAGGACCTCGGCCCGGTCAGGAAAAACTTCTGTAGCTTGCTGAAGAACTCTTTTGGCATCAGCAGGACGTTGTTCCTCCCGATAGAGATGTGCCAGTTCAAGGTAGGAGTCAAGATCGGTGGGACTGGCTTTAAGATGGTGTTCGAGAAACTGTCGCCGTTCAATTGTTGTCTTAGATGAGTTTGGTTTCTGGTCTGAGGTATTTGGTGCTTTCAATCGCTCGCGATGCAGAATACTTTGCCGTGATGGGATGTTCTTTTTTTCGTTAAGAGTTTCATCATCAGTCATTTTAGCATTTTAATTTCTTGCACAAGAAATGGGATTCATTTTTCTCAGTTGCCTGATTTTATCCAATAAGCTTTGGAGTTGACAATTTTTTGTATATAACAGGCCGGTCTTAAAGTCCTTTGCAATAAAAATCTTCATGAAGTCATAAGCGATGAATTACATAAGCTTTCACGTTTAAACGGTTAGCTGGAAAATGCACTATCTTTATTGTTGAGAGTAGATTCATACAGAGCCTTCACATTTGCTTGATTCAAAGTAACCGGATTGAAGTTGCCCGTCCATTGCTCGAGTGCGTCGCTTGTCAATAGATCGAGACGATCCGCTGGAATTGCGAGATCCGATAAGGAGGTGGCAAGCTTCGCCTGTTGAAGCCATTTTGTAATGGTGCTGACTAATGTTTCTGCAGCAGACTCAACAGGTGTTTCTGGCGCATATTCTCGCACGAGCTGAGTGTATGCTTCTGAGCAATTTGCTGTGTTCATCCGAACCACATTCGGAAGCATGACACCCACTGCCTGACCATGAGTAATTCCATATCGTGCAGTGAGGGGGTTTGCTGTCGCGTGAGCAGCTCCTAACATCGAGTTCTCTATTGCCAGCCCCGCGAAATATGCACCTAGTTGCAGCATGCTCCTTGCTTCGATATCAGATGGTTCCTTGATTATCCGATCAAATCCACTGCCTAGCATCCCAAAAGCACGCTGGCTGTAGGTGACGGACATGGCGTTGCTTCGCGTACTCACCCGTGTTTCTACTGCATGTGAAATCGCATCAATGCCCGTTAGTACTGTGACACTGAAGGGTTGAGTGAGCGTTAAAAGCGGGTCCAGTAATGCAATCGTCGCTGCAGCTCGCGGATCACCACATGCCATTTTGGTATGGGTTTTAGCGTCACTAATCAATGCATAAGACTGAGCTTCACTGCCAGTGCCCGCTGTCGTTGGAATAGCGATCATTGGGAGCATAGGAGCGGTAGCTTTGCCTGATCCATGGTAATCATGAATGGAGCCACCACAGGAATAGACGAAATTGATACCTTTGCAGCAGTCCATGCTGCTTCCACCACCTAAGCCGATGAGAAGATCAGGTTTTACCTGAGCCGCATGCCGAACACCTGCGTCGATCATTGAGGAGGTCGGATTTTCTCCAAAATCCTGGAAACAGCTAACCTGAATGCCAGCCTCTGCAAGTGATTTCTCAGCTCTATCATGATGGCCGGCTTCTAGGATCCCCTGATCGCTCACGATGAGGGCTGATTGTGCTCGCAACGACCTAGCCAGTTGACCAAGCAATTCAAGTTTGCCTTCGCCGAAAATAAGTCGCGTGCGGTGAGAGGAGTCAAAAGGTTGCATTAGGTCAGAAAAAGCTAAAGGTCGCTCTGGTAATGTGCCAATGGCTAATGTGCCGTAAACGGATAAACCGTAATCATCTATGGTCGGATTGAGGTGAGGTCTAGATCATCCTGCATTTGATGCTGAAGATTTACTAATTGATCAAAGAGCTCATTCACGAGTTTTTTATTCGAGGGGATGTTCGAAATGTCGTGAAGTTCCAGTGGGTCATCGGCAAGATTATAAAGTCGAACAGCTGGAGCCTCCGGGTAGACGATTAACTTGTGCGTTCGAGATCGAATGCTCCGTTGTTTCTGCAGGTAACATCCATAAATAAACGGGTAGGGACTCACTCCACCATCTAACAACGGAAGTAAGCTATTGAATTCCACATGTTTTGGTTTGGGAACTCCAGCAAGTTGCAGAGTCGTGGGCATGACATCTTGAAGATAGATGGGCTCAGCGATAGTCCGATTAGTTTGCACACCCGGCCCATTGACGATGAAGGGAACGCGGACGCTGTGTTCATACATGTTTTGTTTACCTAATAGCCCGTGTTGTCCTACAGCAAGACCATGATCAGCCGTAAAAAAGATCCAAGTGTTATCTGCCTTCCCAGATTTTTCGATCGCCTTGAGGATTCGACCGATTTGAGCGTCCATGTGAGTGATTAACGCGTAGTATTCACTTCGATGCACTTGGATTGCATGACTCGTGCGGGGGAATGGAGCGAGCCTTTCATCTCTCAGGGACTCCCCACAGCCGATCGCATCAGCGAATGGATAAAGCGGTTGGAAGTTCTTTGGTATCACGACTTTGCTTGCCGGGTAACGGTCTACATAAGACTGTGGAGCTTGTCGCGGGTCGTGAGGGGCATTGAACGCTAAGTACATGAAGAATGGCGAATCGTCTTTTTGAGCTTCATCAAGGAAGTCTTCTGCATGGTTTGCCACCACCTCACTCCAATGTGTGCCGCCTTCCCAAAAACCACCAAACTTCGGGTCAGAGGGCGACCAAGGGTCAGAACCATCCGGCAATGGTCGGTTGTATCCGAGTTCAACAGCTTTAGGCATCCCGGGTCGAAAATCCCTCGCAATGTCAAAAGCTTTTTCAGCATTTGCTCGGCAATGCCACTTCCCCGTCATATAGGTTCGATACCCCGCCTGCTTCAGGTGCTCGCTCCACCAGCGTCCTTGGCTGCGCTCTCTTTCGCTCTGTCCGTGGATGGCATTAGCATTCCACACAAATCGACCTGAATTCAGCATCGTGCGGCTA
>JAYYHM010000168.1:0-9431 GCA_036148415.1 Planctomycetota bacterium | reverse complement strand
TCCCCAGCAGCATAAATCTGGTGTGGTTTGATCTTTTTTAGCAACTCAGATGTGATTTCTAAATCAGCACTGGAAATAGGGCTCTTTGTAACTCGACCTGTTTGATAGAAGGGAAGATCGAGGAAATGTAGGTTCTCGTCCCTGACGCCACAGCATCTTGCTCCTTCTCGTGCTTCGCCGCGTCGAATTAGGCCTTTAATTTTTTGAACATGTTCACTGTCCACCATGCCTGGCTTTTTGTTTCGTAGAAACTCATCAACATGGGTTTCGAGTTGTTCTAATCCCTCGGTGCGAATCTGAAATTCTCGGCAGAAATCTTCGACAAATTCTGAAAATCTCAAAGCATCCTCGTCAAAAACAGCGATGTTTCCCGAGGTTTGATACGCGATGTGGACGTCATGACCTTGATCAACTAGTCGAATCAAGGTTCCTCCCATTGAGATCACATCGTCGTCAGGGTGTGGCGAGAAAATAATCACACGTTTTGGGTAGATGTCATCTCGGTATCCCGGCCGATCGCCAATCTGTTTCTCGTGCTCCGGTTTACCACCTGGCCACCCGGTGATCGTCGACTGTAGGTGTCTGAATACGCGCAGATTAATGTCGTACGCACTTCCATATGCAGCTAGTAAATCCTGAAGGCCCTGCTCGTTGTAATCAGCATCGGTGAGCTTCAAGATGGCTTTTCCAACATCCTCTGACAGATCGATCACTGCACGCCGGATCGTTGCCGGATCCCAGTTGATTTCACCCAGCAACCAAGGAGATTCCACGCGTGTCAGACTGGAGGCTGCCGCTTCATCCAACAGAAAAAGAGTATTCGGGTGGTCCTGAAGAAATGTGGCTGGAATGCTCGAAGTAGCATAGCCCTCGACCGATTTCTCAATGATTTTGGCTTTACCCTCACCGAACGCGAGCAGCAAAACCCTTTTCGCTTCCAAGATAGTCCCAACACCGAGGGTGATGGAGTAGCGTGGTACGTTTTCTGCTCCAAAGAAATCACTGGCTGCATCAATCCGGGTTACACTATCGAGTGTAATCATTCGTGTTCGTGAAGTGCGCTCGGAACCGGGTTCATTGAGACCAATGTGTCCGGTGCGATTGAGCCCGAGTATCTGCAAATCGATACCACCCGCATCGCGAATCGATTTCTCGTAAAGTTGACAGTACTCTGACGCACCACTCTTTTCAATTGTGCCATCAGGAATATGAATTTGTTCAGGTGGCAGATCAATATGATCGAAGAGATGCTCATGCATAAACCGCGATACGCTCTGTAGTTCCGATGGATGCATCGGAAAATATTCGTCCAGATTGAAAGTGATGACATGCTTAAACGACAGATTATTTTCACGATGACGTCGGACTAACTCTTCATAGATCCCGGTGGGGGAGGAACCCGTAACCAGTCCCAGGACACACTTACGGCCTTCTTTCTCGCAGTCCCGAATCAATTGTTCGATTTCATCCGCGGCCACAATACTCGCTTCGGATGCTCGTGAAAAAATCTGACATGGGATACGTTCATTTGCTGTGGTCATACTTCACGGCCTTTATGTTGTGCGGCTTGCGCGGCACCAGCGATTCCTGCTGTGTTTCCAAGTGATGCGTATTCGATAGTAAGGTTTTCGCCAACCTGCTTGAGTGTTGATTCTCGGACCGATTGCCTAATGGAAGAGAGAAAATCTCGGCCGATTTGTTGTGAGTTTCCTCCAAATGTCATTGCACCTCCTAAGAGAACCACACTTGGATCAATGATTTGTCCCATCATTCCAATTGCAACTCCAAGGTATTTAGCGGTCTCAAGAATGATCTGCTTAGCAGGCTCAAAACCTTCCTCCGCTGCAACTCCGATCTCTCGGGTTCCTATTTTAGGTTGACGGAGGGATAGCGGTAGAGCCTCTTTATCCCACGGTGTGAATGCGGCTATGGCTCTTGCAACAACCGCTGGCGCGCCAGCGTAGGCTTCCAGATGACCACGCTTACCACAATTGCACCTAGGAGCATCAGGAGACGAATCTACGGTGACATGCCCTAGTTCTCCTGCACAACCATGATCCCCAGCAAGGCCCCGCTGGCCAATGGCTAGACCACAGCCAATGCCGGTCCCCAGGGTGACTAATGCAAGCGTCTGGGTGTTGAGCTGGCGATGTTTATGTTCGGCCAATGCAGCAGCATTGGCATCATTGATTACAGCGGATGGGACATTGGCTTCTTGTTGGACTATCTCCAAAAGGGGTCGGTCAATCCAATGGGGAAGATTAACAACCTCTTTGAGGCTCCATGTTTGGGTGTCTAGCACACCGGGTACTGCCAATCCTACACCGGCAAGGTGATTTAAATTTCCTTCAGTTAGTCTCGCAAATTCAAGTCCATATTGAACGGCGGATTTGGGTCCGGAGAAATCCTCTGTAGCCACAGATTGTTGGTGTAAGATTTTGCCATCCTCAGTGACCAAACCGTATTTGATTGTGGTTCCACCTACATCGATACCCAAATATCTCTCATGCGAACCGGCGCTGGTGGGTGAAGGCTCTATCATTTGATTTTCGGACAGACGGGGAATATTTCGTTTTAGGGGAAACTTTTTGAGATTTCAGTGTCGTTATCTGTCTTTTGGATGCATTGGATTTCATGCTTTACGATCAAGCTTTACCAAGGGTGCTAATGAACTTTTTATGTATCCTCAAGCAGCCATATACGGGTCATAGCCCATCGGGTAGTTTTCCCTCAGCGACTTCCTCTTCCCATTGATCCATCAGTGGCCAATGTTCTGCCAACGTTCCGAAGTCAGCCATTTGAAGGTAAGATTGTAGTCTTTCAATTGTCTTATTGAGTAAGTCAGGTTCATTACGAAAGATAGGGCCATGACTGGGGGCAAGCCATTTCACATCGCTATCTCGAATTCTCTCGAGTGATTGAATGAAGGCGTTGATGTCACTGCCGTGATGCGCATCGATCGCTCCTATGCAACCATCGCGATAAATGTTATCTCCACTTAGCAGCGTATCTCCAATACGAAAAGCGAGTTGACTGTCTGTGTGGCCAGGTGTGTGCCACACTTCCAATTCCAGATCACCAACCTGGATTAAGTCACCGTCTTCAAGTTTGTGATCGACTGCAACACGGGGCATAGGCATACACAGACCCTGGGCAGCAATCTCTGCCATGGTCAGGAGAGTATCGCCACTTTCAATAGCGCTAACAGCATTTGGGTGGCAGGAAACAGTCGTTTTTAAGGTCTGTTTGGCTTTTGCTAGTCCTTGAATGTGATCTACATCGGCGTGTGTAGCAATCAGGGTCTTGCATCGTGACAACGGGAAGTCAAGTTGCCTGATGATTTCGATAAAATCATCTACAGTTTCCTCATAGCCAATATCAACGAGCACCCATTCTTTATCACTAAAGACAAGATACACATTGCAACCAAGGACCTCACCTGCTTGGAAATTCAGTTCGATAATGCCAGGGAAAATGGTTTTACGATTTAACATAATGACGACTTGGGACTGGTTAATCTAACTAGTGGTTTGGTTCTGCGTTAATAGCTCTGAAAATGCGTTTTTAAGACAAGAGAGTCTGAAGTCGGCGATTCATTTCAGAAGCGGTGGTAAACCTTCTACGTGGGTTGGATACCGGAGTTTCGGCAAAAGCTCACTTTTCATTCGGCGATTCCAAACTCGCTTATTTCCTTCTGACCTTGGCAGCTTAGAATCGGAAGTACCCTCGGTAGAGAAAATCGGCTCTGCTAATCCAAGATGTTTGGTGATGAATGAATAATAATCATGTCTTCGGGTAGGTTGATCGTCTGAGACCACATAGGTCCTCTGATTAGAATTTCCGAGTGCCGCGATGACCGCTTGTGCCGCATCTTCCACATGTATCAGATTGATATAACTGTTCGGGTCAGCTTGAATGGGAATTCGCTTTCGAAGCTGTTGTTGGTTCGGAACACGCTCAAATCCGTATATCCCCGCCAATCGAAGTACATTCCATGAAGATGAGCTCCGCTTCCGACGAATCAAATTTTCAGCTCCAAGGTGTGCTTTCGCACTTTGGCGGGTTGGGTGAGTGGGTGATGTTTCATCAACCCACATCCCATTTTTTTGGTGGTAGACTCCTGTGGAGCTCACGTAAACGACGTTTTCTGCTCCTGATATTCGCGGTAACAGGAGGCTGAGCCCACCTACCAAGGTTTCCCAATAGCTTTTTTTGGCGTTTCTGCCGCGGCTCACAGCGATCACGACGTGACTGAAAGAATCAAGTTTGCTCAGTGTACGAGAATTGTTCCAATCTGAAATAATTGGATTAATCCCAATATTTGACAATTTTTGCCCGTTTTCCCGACACCGTGTGCTACCCCAAACGTTATCTCCATTACGGACAAGTTGCCTGCCAATTTCTTTGCCAAGGTAACCACAACCAAAAATGAGAGTTTTTCTCTCGGTCGGTTTGGTTGAATTGCCGTTGATTAAGTTTGCCATGATTTTTCCTAGCTCTGGAATCCACACTACACTAATTAAGATAACAGGTAAGTCTGAAAAGAAAGCTTGGGCTGCCATTTGATAATCAAGAACAATTAGGTAAGCCGCTGACTTGTTGACCTGAGTCGCTAAATTGTACGTTGGCTTGTGAGACTCGATGGGGATTTTGTTTTGTTTAGAAACTTCGCTCTACTTATCTTATTCACTCTGAGTGGATTTTCTCCTTCAATTGCTCAGATCAAGGAGGCGAGTCCCACCGCATCAGATTCTTCCTTGGAATTTGTAATACAGCAGGAGAAGGCCGGTCCCTCGGATGTCTTAGGTGAAATTTCAAGTACGGGGACTCGATGCGACGTCGATGATGTTCTTCTGCCGCTGCTCAGTAAGGGTGGGATTCCAAAAAACATCGATACTCTTCGCGCTCTTGAAGGCCAACAGAATCAGGTGGCATCTGTTGTTGCAAATTGCACGGTGGGGGTAAAGATCGGCGCTGCGAAAGGTTGTGGTGTGATCATTACAAAAAGCGGCTACGTGCTGACAGCGGCGCACGTTGCCATGCGTCCAGGTTTGACAGCTGAGATATTCATGGCTGACGGTCGAATCGTTAAGGCTAAATCTCTTGGCATGAATCGCAGCGTTGATGCCGGGCTGATGAAAATAGATGCTGACCAAAACGATGGGAAACCGTGGCCGCATGCGACGTTAGGATCTAGCGAGGGTATATTGCCGGGTATGTGGTGTATCGCAACAGGACATCCTGGTGGCTACGACAAGCAACGTGGAGCCGTTACACGGGTAGGCAGAATCCTGGCTGTTAGAGATCTCGCGTTAGTTACCGATTGTGCTCTGATTGGTGGGGATAGTGGTGGACCGCTTTTCAATCTAGCTGGTGAGCTGATCGCTGTTCACAGCCGGATTGGAAATGACGTTGCTGATAATTTACACGTTCCGATCGAACACTATGCAGACTCTTGGGAACGTATGCAGGAAGGCGAATCCTGGGGTTATCTACCGGGTTTTAAGCCTGTCCTCGGAGTTCGCGGAAGCCCAGCGTCTGACAAAGCAGTACTCGAGGTCATTCGTGTCGGATCTCCTGCGGACAAAGCAGGCCTCCAAGAAGGAGACATTGTAGAGGAATTCGGAGATAAACTCCTGACGGATTTCAAGTCACTCCAAGATGCGGTTGCGGATACAATGCCTGGCGAACGAGTGCGTTTATTGATTAATCGAAATGGCAAGACCCGCATCGTGGTTGTTGAGATAGGGCGAGCGGGTGGCGTTTGAAAGGTCTTACCGAGTTAATCTTTTATCATTGTTGAGTTGGTGTGATCATGCTGTTGAGAATCGCGTTAGCGACGATTTTAGCTTTTCAATATGGATCAGTTGCTGATTCGCTCCGTGCTGACGAACGGAGGGATCAGCCTGCAATCCTTGACCTTTTTCGGCCTCTTGGTGAGGAAGTAAAAGAGTCGGTCGTACAGATTCTATGTGGTGGCACTCCAGTTGCATTAGGCACGGTGGTGGCGGCCGACGGTTACGTCATGACGAAGAGGAGTGAATTAACCAGTGACCCTATACGAGTTCGATTCGCTGACGGTCGCTTGTTCCCGGCAAGGGTAGCTGCTGTGAAGCGACGGAATGATCTTGCATTATTGCGAGTTGATGCCGAGATCGAGTTTCAGCCGTTGACTTTCGACACCCGTTCGCCAGCTATAGCGAGTTTTTTAATTTCAGTTGGACGGACTGGACGGCCGATCGGGCTGGGTGTAGTTGGAGTCAAAGAACGGCCCATCGAACATCGAGGCCGTTTAGGAGTGATGCTGGAAGACGATGCGAAGGGAAGGGCACTGGTGCAGTTGGTCCTTCCAGAAAGTGGGGCAGCGATCGCAGGTATCAGTCCAGGCGATCGCATCGTCGCTATCAACGGGGAAGCTGAGGGAAGTCGTGATGCTGTAATCAATCGGCTAAAGAGTATGTATCCTGGTGAAAGCGTGAAGTTAACAATTCTAAGACCGAACGACCTTAGTGAGTTTGATTCGCTCGATATCAGCGCGCAGATACGTGAGTTGGGTATGTTGCAGGAATCTGCTAGCGATACAAAAGTAAACGGCCCCAGGAATATTAGGCTTAGTGGGTTTGATCGTGTTATTCAACACGATACAGTCCTCGATCCCGAAGATTGTGGTGGTCCAGTGATCGATTCAGAGGGACGTGCTATCGGCATGAACATCGCTCGCGCCGGACGAGTGGTGAGCTACCTTCTGCCTTCTTCGTTGATCTTGCCCGAAATGTTGGAAATGCTCGAAGAAGCTCGGTCTAATCTAGATTGAGCTTGGTAAAACACTAGCGCAGAATTTTTTGCATGATAGCGACATCAAGCCATTGGTCATTGAGCCGTCCAATCTCTTTTTGCACACCTACCAATTTATAGCCTGCACGTTCATGGAACCGAAGGCTGCGCTCGTTCTTGGTAATCACTCGAGCAACGAGGTGATGGATACCTAAGTCAATGCAAGACTTTTCGGTTAGCTTTAGGAGTTGGCCCGCAATTCCTTTACCCATATGTTCGATAGAAAGATAGATAGCGATTTCGCGAGTAAGCCTGTAACCAAAGCGTTTGCTGTGTAATCTAGCTGCAGCCCAGCCAATCACGGTTTGATTCATTTCAGCAACAAACCAGATGTCTTCGTTGTTGTTCATGATCTGATCATGAAGAATATCGGTATCCCATGCGACAGTCTCAAAAGTTGAACCGCCTAACTGAATGTGAGCGTTGTAGATTTTACAAATACCTGAAATATCCTCAGACATGACGCTGCGGTATTCGACATGGTGATACATCCGGTTCGTGCTATCCATCATTTGTTTATCGGTTCGACTAATCTATCCCTGTATGAGATCGAATCCAGCTCAAAGCGCAATCTATCGATTCATGGTGTGTGTTCGTAATCTTATCATCGTGCGCTAGGCCATTGAGGATAACTTTTTTATGAGTACCTCCATAAACTTGAATGATTTGGTCCTGTATCCAAGTGGGTACAAGGGTATCGAATTCCGATTGTAAAAAAATTGCGGGAGATGTGCATTGTGGTGCGGTTAGCATCGCATTCATTGAATCACAGAGGCTATTCGCGACGGGTTGAATCAAAGATTTCAAGCGATATCTGGCAGCCACGTTCTCCAGCACGGGTATTAGCGACGGTGGATTACGTAGTATGAGTCCAATTCTTTTTCTATCCGCAATATCGACCTGCGATGCGATGTTCAATGCGCTTAAGCATCCGAGGCTATTCCCCATCAGCCAGAAAGATACATTGTGAGGCATTTCATTTTTTGCAAAATGCCAGAAATGTCTTGCAGCCTCTGCTATGGTTGGCAAATTAGCTTTTCCTGAACTACCCCCATAACCTGGTGGATTCCATGTCCAGATTTCCGTCCGAATATCTGGCATGACTGACATTGGAAAACTGGAGCTTCTTTCTCCTCTTCCAGCAGTCCCTGGAAACTTCAGCACCAACAATTCAGGTGCTTTCTCGTGGAAGAAGTTACGTTGAACGAAGATTTCAACGCGCTCTCCCGCAAGCGTTACAACCTTCTTCAGCTGTTCAGGATTGTCGATTGGATGCCGAGAGGGTTTCAGGACAAGTCGATCAAGCAGCGATTTTCGGAAACTCGCTAACATCTAATTGCTCATGATCATCGTCTTGGTAGGCGCTCTAGTGAACGCGTTGCCCCGGCTGAGCCCCACTATCCACACTCAAAAGAAATACCTCAGAGCCTCCAGGGCCTGCTGCCGTAACCATTCCTTCGCTCAATCCAAATCGCATCTTCCTTGGTTTCAGATTTGCCACCATAACGACCAACCTCCCAACGAGCTCTTCTGGTTGGTAGGCTGCTTTTATTCCAGCGAACACTTGTCGAGTCTCATCGCCACCTAGACTCAACTGCAATTTAAGTAGTTTATTTGCTTCGGGTACTTGCTCAGCCGAGATCACACGTGCAACTCTAAGGTCCACCTTGGCGAAATCTTCAATACTAATTTCGTCGCACAGCGGCTCATCTTGAAGGGGTTGATCGCTGTCGTTGAAAGAAGCCGTTTTAGATTGGCTGTCTTCGTTTGTGTCTTTGCTTTCTTCAATCATTTTTTCTAAATCCTCGGTTTGTACGCGATCGAGCATTCGGCTGAATTTTCCGACGGACGTGCCCAATAGCGGTGTTTTACTCTGTTCCCAAGAGGTGATTGGCTCATTTAACCATTCGCTACTTTGTTCGGCTAGCTTAGGTAGTACAGGAGCGAGGTAGACCATTAATTGCCGAAAGAGATTGACTGCGACCGTGCAGACTGCTTTTAGTTCTTCCTGCCGCTCCGGATCCTTTTTCATTTCCCATGGCTTGGAGTGTTCTACGAAGGGATTTGCAGCGTCAGCCAACTCCATGATGCATCGAATGGCTTTCGCATATTCTTTTGCTTCATATGCTTTAGCTATTTCATCGCCAGCCTTTGCGCCTTGTTCGAACAAGCCTCCATCATCGGGGTAATGGGTTGCCAAACCAGTCTGATGAGCGAACTTCCCAACACGACTCGCCAAGTTAACGACCTTACCTACAAGGTCTGTATTGATTTTCTTCGAGAATTCTTCAATCCCCAGATCCAAATCTTCAACTCTTTGTGTCAACTTCGAGGCATAAAAATATCTAAGATAGGTGGGGTCTACATGCTTTAGATAGGTTTCAGCAGCGATGAAGGTTCCTTTGCTCTTGGACATCTTCTCACCGTTTACGGTTAAGAAGCCATGAATGTGGACTTTGGTCGGAAGGTTGAAGCCGGCGGTATGTAACATGCCTGGCCAAAAGAGTGTGTGAAAGTAAGTGATGTCTTTGCCGATGAAGTGATGAATCTCACACTGATCGTTCTTCCACCAGCTATCTAACTCTTCACCATGAGTG
>JAYYHM010000167.1:0-5102 GCA_036148415.1 Planctomycetota bacterium | reverse complement strand
TAAGCGAGCGTCGAGAGAGATGGTCCGAGGCAGTAGGACGCACCCTTCAGTGGGAGCAATAGTCGTTTCGATCGGCCGCAAATATTGGTACTCGGACAATAGGCGGACGAATCGCTGTTTGAACCATGAGAAAGTAGATTTCATAACCACAGGATTCAATGATGCATCCCTTTGCTGCTGAATTTATTGGCACGATGATTTTGATTTTATTTGGTAATGGTGTTGTTGCTAATGTTTCTCTGAAAAGAACATTCGGTAGTAGTTCCGGGTGGATAGTCATCTGTGTGGGTTGGGGTATCGCCGTATTTCTAGGGGCAGTGTGTTCACTAGAGGTAAGTGGTGCTCATCTTAATCCAGCCGTCACTTTAGCCATGCTTCTTGACGCACAGATCGGTGTAACGGATTCCATCGGGTATGTTACAGCTCAGATGCTCGGCGCGGCGGTCGGAGCGGCGCTGGTTTATTCGTTTTATCGAGAACATTTTCAGTTGACCGATGATCCGGACGCAAAACTAGGATGTTTTGCTAACACACCTGCCGTGAGAAAGTTCCCCCAAGCTTTTTTCTGCGAAGCGGTGGGGACGTTTGCTTTAATTCTTCCCGTTTTTCTCATGTCGAAACCCACAATCTTATGGGGTGATGATTCGACAATCGCACCACCTGTCATGGGGCTAGGAGCGGTGGGTGCACTCCCTATCGGGCTTTTGGTCTTTGGAATTGGCGTATCATTGGGAGGTACAACTGGTTACGCGATCAATCCGGCACGGGATCTCGCGCCTCGTTTGATACACGCCATCCTGCCTATTGCAGGAAAAAGAGATAGCGATTGGTCTTATTCATGGATACCTGTAGTGGGCCCATGCGTTGGTGCAGTGATCGCTTTAGCAGTGTATCGGGTTTTATTTTTGATTCCAAATTAGCATCGCGCCTGATGACACAAGTTAGCTGCTAGTAAAACCAGAGTTTTCGCTGGCCGAAATCACTTAGTCGGAACTATTTCTGATCAGATCTGTTTGGACGAAACAGCAAATGAAAGACAGTTTCCGCAATATGATCTGGATTCTTGTGGGTATTGTCATGGGTAGTATCGTGAATCTATCCTTGGTCAGCTTGGGAATGGTTCTGATACCTCCACCTGATGGAATGGATTTTTCTAATCCGAAAGTTCTTAAAGAAAACATTAAACTGCTACCGCCAAAAAATTTTCTCTTCCCTTAGCTTGCACACGCACTGGGGACTCTAATCGGAGTTTTTCTTGTCGCCCGATATGCAGCGATGAAACCTTTTGTTGGGGCGGCTGTGATAGCGGCTTTCTTTCTCAACGGAGGCCTGATGATGGTGTTGTCAGTAGGAGGACCAACGTGGTTCATTGGCACCGACCTCCTTCTGGCCTATCTACCGATGGCCTTCATCGGTGGATCTCTGGGGGGTCATCTGCGACGTCAATCACTTGGTGTTCATTGACCACAGTGATGACTCGTTAATGATTTTCTTGCCATGAATATTGTCTGCAGATCACTCTGAATCGCCCGGCTTTGGTCTTACTCAAAGGGTTTTCTCTTGGATTGTGTTTTAGACGTCCCGGGAAAGAAATATTGTCACCACCAAGTTTTACCGAACTTTTTATTAGCGATATAAAAATGAAATAATGCTCCAACAACGGTGACTAGAAGCATGGAGAGTGTGGACACACCCATCCAGTCATGTACGCTTCGGATATGTTGGAAGACTTCAAAGAGTGGAATCCCTAAAGCCAGAACAGGAATAGAAAGATTACGAACACCACGGCCCATTGGATGAACAGCTCGCCCTTACTTGTTTTAACAAATTCGGGTGGGTTTCTTCGTCACCGCCGAAGGAGGATTCATCAAAGGGTACGTCCATAAATTCGGAGGCGTTTTTTTGAGGAGCCATTGATCTATCTGGTCAATCTTGGAGGGAACCTCTGCTGACTTTGGGGGCACGGAACGCATGATTTATACCAGTTCAGTAGCATGTCCGTTGCTAGGTGCTGATTCCAAAGATCTGTATTGAGGCTTGGCACCCGAAGCGGTCCTACGACCACCTCCAAGTACATTGACATTCAGAAACACTGACTGAGACTTTCCTTATGATTTCGAAAATCACTATTCCAGAAGTCAACCTGCTCCCTTTTTGCTTTGATAATCAATCGAAACTAGATGACTCGGGTCGCAAATGGCAAGAGAAGTGATAGGTAAACCAAACCCTAAATGCTGACTTCTTCTACTTCAAAATACGTAGCACAACCCGCCATAAGATAGATTGCGAGTTACCAATCAGAAAATAAAAGTGGGTAAGTTGAAACTGAATGCTGATCCTTTCTCTGGTTAGAAATAGAACTGTCGGCAACATCAGCATGAATCCCACAAATGGGAGAAAGACAATCTAGTCTGGTCAGTCATTCGGATGTCTCATACCGAGTAGTTTATAGATTGTATCCATCGCTTCGCTCTCAGCTGAAACCATTAGCTTCTTACAACATCCGGCAGATGCCGGGTAGTCGTGGAGTGATTCGCTAGTATCGTTGCACAAAAAAACGGTGTGATTGGAGCATTCCAAAAACACCGTTTTCCATTGAGTACCGGAGGTGGGACTCGAACCCACATGAGGTTGCCCTCACCGGATTTTGAATCCGGCGCGTCTGCCAATTCCGCCACTCCGGCCTGGACGAAAAACACAGTATATACGGCATTTTTCTATCTCAAAGAGGACATCGGCAAAAGAAAGCGAGCTCCTGTACGGCAAAACCAAAGTTTCTTGCTCACGCGTCGATATTTTTAGCGAAACATAAGGGGGATGCAGGCTCTGGTAAGAAAGAACCTTATATAGCCACCAGCTTGAGGATGAAAATGAAAAAGAAGGAAGAGATTACCGATGCGTAATTAAAGACAATCGGTCACGCGGTAGGCATTTTCTCAACGATTTTAGGTGTATCAACCGTGTCGTGCGTGGTGGTCTTTATTGTTGTTCCCTTCGTAGTTTCCGCTGTACCCTTGTTAGTGATTTTTCTTTCGATGTTCTAAGTCGCTGACCCACTAGGAAACCTCTACCCACCCGTGTTCTTCAGCTGGCTGGCTGACCAAAAGACAACACTGGTAGTTTTATCTTCAAAGAAAGGTTGCGATTTGCCGCTGCCGCACCACTGGTACCCTTAGAAGCAATCACCCAATCTCTGAAATGTAGTTTTCCTTTGTTTTGTCTTTGGGTTTATTCTGACTTCATTTCGCTTCAGATTTTTTTATCAGCAAAAAAGAAGAGCCAGTTCCAATTCAATGGAACTGATCCTGTAGGAGACTCTCAACCCTATGTCAGTGAGATTAAGAGAAAGTAAGTGTTTACTTGCTGTTGGTTATCTTCCTTGAAACTTCCACCACTTACTTGATTAGCTGTTTTGCAATTCCAAATCTGCTGATTTACTTTCTGCCGCTATACAGGTGGCGACCAATAGCACCACGGGCAGGTCAAATTTGTTTTGAGGGTGCATAGTTAAACACCAGAAGGGTTCTAGCAATTCATTTGCGTCAAACAGTAATGTCGGAAATCGTTTTCGCTCCGTTGATAATCATGGACTTACGATACTTCGCGTTACCGGGGAGGACGTCAATGAGGTCTGTCAACTATTCCATGACTACGCGATGCTGTTGATCGACATCTAACGGACCCACGGACTGTTTTTTTCCTCCGGGCCAAGTGATTTCCACTAAGACAGGTTCTTGTTGATCTCCTAATCCAAAGTGCAGTCGAGCATCACTCTGATTTCCCTCTCCTGTTCCCGGCTCGACAAATCGGGTCAGCACTTGATCCCCAAGCCCTATGCGCGCGACAGCGCCATATGCTGATCGACTGACTTCGGTTCCATTGCCAATGAGTTGTAATTCTATCCAATGGGCTCTTTGAGCCTCGTTTCGAAAGAGTTTTCCTGCGGTGCACAAATCGAGATCGCCATCATTATCAATATCTGCCCAAGCGGACTGATAGGTAGGAGGCAGATCCGGAAGTGATTCGTCATTGGTTGTGTTTTTAAATTTCCACGAACCTTGATTGGCATAGAGGACTGGAAAATTCTTGATGCTACCACTTCCAACGGCATAGACCGTTGTGAAGTAAAGATCGAGATCGCCGTCGTTGTCGTAGTCACCCAAGGCCGCCGAAGCGAAAGACTCCTGCCACTTTAATCCGGATCCCTCCGATCGATCCTCAAACTTGAATTCACCCTCGGTTCCGCCGTTCCGCAAAAACTGGGGATGATCTTGTCCAGCCCTTGGGTGACTGAAGTTGCCAACAAAGATATCGATGTGCCCGTCATTATCTAGGTCACCCAAAGCTGAGCCGATGGTGTGGCCGAAGACGCGATATTGAATGCCGCCTGTGTAAGTGATGGTTCCGCCATCTCCGATCCCCGCGGCACCAAAGGTTTCTGCAACCTCTTCGAAATTTCCGCCACCTTGGTTGAGCCAAAGATGGTTTGGCTGTAACCGGTAATTGGAAACATAAACATCAATTTTTCCATCTTCGTTCAGATCTGCAGCAACGACACCGCGAGCCGAATAACAAGCTCCCTCGGATGAACGCCATGCTTCCTTGAATGTTCCATCAAATTGATTGAGATAGATTACGTCTGGGTGAACTTTTTTCTGCCAGACTTCATAGCCTCCTACAAACAGATCCAGCCGACCATCTAAGTTAAAGTCACTCCAGATAGCACCTCTCGAGTTGACCGTTGGCAGTGATGGAAATTCGACCTGTTCGAATTTACCGGTACCGATGTTGCGGTAAAGTCCACCATCGCCGGTGAAGAAAAACAGATCAGGTTGACCATCGTTATCGAAGTCACCCCAAATCGCTTCGCCACCAGGCAACCCACTTTCGGCTACTGGCGTCAATCGGTTTCCCTGCTCATTATGGAAAAGCTGACCCGCAAATAAGTCCACCCAGCCATCACCATCATAGTCGGCGAACGCTGCTTTCCCGCCACCCGAGAACCCAAGTGTTTCGCTTACATCTGTGAATTGTGCATGCGTCACCGTGACCTTGAGTGTGCTAATGATTAGCAAAGTGAGGCCCAATAACTTCGGTTTGTC
>JAYYHM010000166.1:0-2689 GCA_036148415.1 Planctomycetota bacterium | reverse complement strand
AAAGTAGGTCGGTGGTTGCGGCGACCACCAGTCCCGACCGGCTCGTTTCTGATTTGTCAATTCAAAGAGGTCGAGCTCTCGTTTTTCTGGCCATGGCAAAGCCTCGGCAATCCAGGACTTGAGAAGTTGTTGCTCGTGTTGACTGAGCTGCTGTGGAATGCCTCGTACTCGTGGTGGCATTTCCATCTGTTCAATCCGCTTCAAAACGTAACTGTCTGCAGGCGAATTCTGGTTGATCGCTGAGCCGCTATCGCCGCCACGCTTCCATCCCTCTTGGGACGTGAGTAGGAGGCCGCCTGCGGGATCTTCGCCTAGATGGCGTTCCACACAATGTTGCGCAAGGATCGGTGCAATTTGTTCATCGAACTCTCCCGAATTTTGAACAGCGTCAACTTTGGAAATGGATGCAATGCAGACTAGAAAATACCCGGCTGCTGTGGAGATCCGTAAAGATAGGGTGAACCGCTGGTGACGCGGCTTTCTGACTTCGATTCGTTTTTTCATAACGGCATAATTTACCGTTGTTCACCTATGGATGTTCCGGATGCGTTACAAAAAGTTTCTTTGTCGCCGGATTCGTATTTTCGCAAAAAAAACCGTGTTCGCAATTGCGTCCACGGTTAAAAAGAAAATCAGTTATTAGGACTTCAGTCTAGCTGCAGCCCATGCTGTTCCCGCAATTATGGCAGAGGTAGCAGTTGCCATTACGCACTGTGATACTACCGCAATTATCGCAACTTGGTGCGTCGATTTGGAATCTTGCGAATTGATCACTCTGGCCGTTTCCCTTGCTCTCCGCTGCAGTTGCGGAATCTCTAGTCTGAGTGGTATCGCCAAGGTTGGCTAGCAGTGTAGCTCTCTCAGCCAAGGCAACCGCGGCTCCCGCGTCTTCTTTAAGGTTGGAGATGGTGGTGGTGTTTGATTCGTTCTCCGTTGGGCTCTCTATTTGCGATGCCGCTGGCGAAGGGTTCAATGCCTCCGGACCACTCATGAAAGTCAGGCCCAACCACCTTGCGATGTAATCCACAACACTTTTGGCGATGCGAATTTCCTTGTTGGTAGTGTGACCCATGGGTTCGAAGCGAGTGTGGCTAAACTTGTTCACCAAGACCTCAAGAGGTACTCCGTACTGCAGTGCGATCGACAAAGCCGTGCCGAAGCTGTCCATGATCCCACCGATGGTGGATCCTTCCTTAGCCATGGTGATGAAGATCTCGCCTGGGCGTCCGTCCGGATAGAGGCCAACGCAGAGGTATCCCTCATGGCCCGCAATTGAGAACTTATGGGTGACGCTTTGACGTGTGTCATGAAGCCTTTCTCTTCGCGGCTTGTAAACGATCTTTTCTTTCTCAATCGTCTGAGTGATGACTTCCGCTTTTTCTTCGCTTTTGTCCTCTGTTTTCGTATTTAGTGGTTGAGACTGCTTACTACCATCTCGGTAAATCGCGATGGCCTTCAAGCCGAGTTCCCATCCCCAGAAGTAGGCATCCGCGATGTCAGCGGGTGTCGTGTCATTCGGCATGTTAACCGTTTTACTGATCGCTCCCGATAGGAAGGGTTGTGCTGCTGCCATCATGGTGACGTGAGCCTGCCAAGGAATACTTCGCTTACCGTTAGCGGGTTGGAACGCACAGTCAAAGACTGCTAGATCCGCTTCCTTGATATGTGGAGCACCTTCGATCGTGTCCTTCTCATCGATGTAGGCGAGGATTTCGGTTATTTGATGCGAATCGTAGCCGAGCTTCTCCAAACCAAGTTGTACGGTCTGGTTGACGATTTTCAGCATTCCACCGCCAGCAAGTTGCTTGTACTTCACTAGAGCAATATCGGGTTCGATGCCGGTGGTGTCACAATCCATCATGAAACTGATCGTGCCGGTTGGGGCAAGTACGGTCGCCTGTGCGTTTCGGAAACCATACTTTTCACCCACGGACAAAACTTCATCCCAGAGTTCTGTAGCGGCTTGCTTGAGTTCCGCAGGACCCTCATCCGCGATATTATCGCATGCGTCGCGATGCATTTGCATCACTCCCAGCATTGGTTTCTCGTTCTCGGCGTAGCCCTTGAACGGTCCCACAACTCCTGCGATTTCCGCACTGGTGCGGTTCGCTTCGCCGTGCAACAAGGAGGTGAGTGAGCCGCATAGGCCGCGTGCAGCATCGGAGTCGTAGGACAACCCACGACTCATCAGAACGCTGCCAAGATTAGAGTAGCCTAGGCCAAGTGGGCGGAAGCGATGGCTGTTCGCCGCAATCGGCTCAGTTGGGTAGCTCGCGTGGTCAACGAGGATTTCTTGGGCGATGAGGAACAAGCGGCATGCAGAACGGAACCGTTTATCATCGAATGTTCCATCTTCTCCAACGAACTTCATCAAGTTGATTGATGCCAAGTTGCAAGCCGTGTTATCGAGGAACATGTACTCGCTGCAAGGGTTCGATGCGTTGATGTCCCCACTGTTAGGACACGTATGCCATCGGTTGATCGTGGTGTCGTACTGGACACCAGGGTCACCGCAGTTCCAAGCACACTCCGCCATCTTGTTGAGCACTTCTTTGGCATCGTACTGAGGGGCGTCCTCTTCCACTTTCTCGCTGACCCAGCGTGTCTGCCAAGTTTTTGAATCGCGAACGGCTTCCATGTAATCGTCAGTCAGACGCTCCGAAAGGTTAGCATTCTGGAAGCATACGCT
>JAYYHM010000165.1:0-17349 GCA_036148415.1 Planctomycetota bacterium | reverse complement strand
CGTCCGCCTAGTGTCTGAGCACCAAAATTTACGGCCGATCGAAAGGACTATTTCTCCCACTGAAGGGTGCGTCCCACTGCCTCGGACCATCTCTCGCGACGCTCGCTTATCACTTGAAGACTACCCTGTGGTTCGAAGATTCGATCCACTTGATAGATCTCATCGATTTCGTTTGTCTCTTGCCAAACACCTGAGGTCATCCCCGCAAGGAACGCCGCACCAAAAGCCGTAGCCTCGGTCATATTTGACCTTACCACGGGTGTCTGAAGTAAATCCGCCTGCATCTGCATCAAAAGATTATTTTCGGAAGCACCACCATCCACTCTCAATTGTTGAATGGCCTGCCCCGTATCTTTTTCCATCGACTCGAGGACGTCAGCCACTTGGAAAGCAATACCTTCCAATGTTGCCCGAGCAATATGAGCCTGCTTGGTTCCACGAGTAATACCTAATATCGCTCCTCGGGCGTAAGCATCCCAGTGAGGTGCTCCCAAGCCCGTGAACGCGGGAACTAAATAGACCCCTGCTGTATCATCCACAGTGGCGGCGAGGGACTCCACGTCCGCGGCACATTTTATGATACCGAGACCATCTCGAAGCCACTGAACAGCTGAACCTCCGCAAAACACACTTCCCTCGAATGCATATGCCTTTTCGCCTTGATCACTACAAGCGGCGGTAGTGAGCAGTCGAGAAAGTGAGTGCTTCGGTTTCGATCCAATATGCATCAGCGCGAAACAGCCAGTTCCATACGTGTTTTTTGCAAGGCCGGGTTGAGTGCATCCTTGTCCAAATAATGCTGACTGCTGATCACCCGCTATTCCCCCAATCGGAATTGGCATCCCAAAAATACGTGCTTCGGTATGACCGAACAAATGACTGGATGGCCTGACTTCTGGCATCATGCAAGACGGAATCCCAAATGTCTCGAGAAGTTCATGATCCCATTTCTCCTCGCCTAGATTCCACAGCAAGGTTCTCGATGCGTTGGTAGTATCGGTGGCATGAACACGTCCTTTGGTGAGTTTCCAGAGCAGCCAACTATCCACTGTCCCAAAGAACAGATCACCGTTCTCTGCCCGTGAACGCGCTCCTGGAATATGGTCAAGAATCCACTCAATCTTGGTAGCGCAGAAATAAGGATCCAAGGTTAAACCTGTCTTCGACCTAACCATCTCTTCGAAATTTGGGTTACGGAGATCTTCGCACCGATGACTCGTTCTACGATCTTGCCAAACAATGGCGGGACAGACGGGTTGACCACTTAATCGATCCCAGACCACCGTCGTTTCTCGTTGGTTTGCAATCCCAATGGCTGAAATTTCGCTCAACTCCAAACCAGATTTGTGAATTGCATCCTGCGCGACTTTTATCTGTGTAGCCCATATCTCAGTAGCATCATGCTCTACCCACCCAGGTTGAGGAAAGTACTGCTCAAACTCTTTTTGAGCTGATCCTAGTACTTTGCCAAAGCGATCAAAGATGAGTGCTCGCGAACTCGTTGTGCCTTGATCAAGTGCCAGAAAACTGCTCACAGAAATCATCCAAAATAATGGGGAATAATATGTGCCATTTGGCCAGTAGCGAACTCCTGGCCCATGCACGGCTCTTGGTCTTTTCTAATACCTGCGCGAATGGAATTAGATCCCCGCAATTTTCACGACCTTAAATCATCTGAACCTCGTCGATCCAGGCTCAGATTCAACACCTTTAGAGCCCGGGTCCACGCTGAAATCAAATTGTAATGAACTCCAAGTGCTCCAGTTGCCTCTCGGTGAATCTCTTAACACAAGTATTGCAAACTTAATGTCCGTGCGCCACTTAGGCTGGTCAGAACCAAGATCTACTCAAGCATATCGATGTCATGTCATCGGCGATGCAAATTGAAAGCTACTACATTGAACATGAGGGGTTCCGTCAACATGAATCCTTCACTCGCAAGCAAAAGTCAGGAGACACCCATTGCCGCTGCCAACTGCTCGTAAGTTCGCTTGCTATCCAGCTTCGACCCCTGATTATGAAGAGCAATTTGATAAAGCGATTGACCACACTTGGTTGGATATTCGCCTGTGATACAAGCTTGGCACAGATGATTTGCTGGTTTTCCAATTGCACGTGAGATGGAATCGACAGGAAGATACCGCAGTGAATCGGCTCCCAAATCATCCGCTAACCGTTGCTGGGCTTCAGGAGTCAGAATGCCTTGGGTAGTGAAGTATTTTGGCGCAATCAACTGGTCGATCGTGCTCATATCAATCCCATAAAAACAGGGAGCAATGATGGGTGGGCAAGCTACTCGAACGTGGATTTCTTTAGCACCCCCAACCTCTCGAATACGGTCCAGTAGAACATTCATGGTCGTGCTTCGAACAATGGAATCCTCAACCAAAATAATCCGCTTACCTTCAAGAACCTCACGGAGAGGAGTATATTTGGTCGCTGCTTTTGCTTTTCGAGCACGACCGCCTTCAATGAAAGTACGGCCCGCATAACGGTTACGAATCAATCCCTCACAACAAGGAATCGATAGCTGGTAAGCCATGGAGTCTGCCGCTGCCTTGCTAGTATCTGGAACCGGTACGATGATGGTATCTTCAGGATCGATATCAACGAGGTCGAGTCCTCGTTCAGCCTTAGCAAGCTCTTCACCAAGTTTAGTACGACTTAGATAAACACTTTGCTCATCCAAAGTACTCGCCACGTTGGCGAAATAAATCCATTCAAAGAAACAATGCTTGGATTCTTTTTCTGGTGCATACCGTTCTAAACGGAAGCCATTTTCTTGATCTATGATGATTGCGTGCCCAGGTGGTAATGACTTGATTTGCTCACTATCAAAGCCAAGATTCAGCAATGCCACGCTTTCACTCGCCGCTGCGAATAATGGCCCATCGTTGACATAGCACATCGGTTTAATACCGAGTGGATCGCGAGCAACAATCATCTCCCCTTCAGCTGTAAGGATAGCCAGGCTGTATGCACCATCAAATGAAGAAGTTGTCTCCCGTAGTAAATCAATCCAGTCAATTCGACCACGCGAATTGCTCAACACGCGACCAAACTCATGTAGGATAATCTCGGTATCTGTATCGAGGGCGAGATGATGATCACCATCCGCGAGTAAGCGTTCTTTTAAAATGCTGTAATTGGAAAGCTGACCGTTGAAACAGAAACTAAACCACTTCCTCTTATGAATATGTCGTCGTTCAAATGGCTGAGCATAGTTTCTATCATCTTGGCCGCACGTCGCATAACGAACGTGACCGATTGCCGCTCTACCTGCCAGTGACCGCATCAATGACTCAGCCTTCGCCCGATGATTTAGCCGAAACACTTCGGACACGGTACCCACATCTTTTCGATTGGCGAGAAGTGTTGGCCGATCAGGATCATAGGTCGTCATCCCTGCCGCTAACTGGCCACGATTCTGTATATCTAGCAACATTCTGGGAAGAAGACGGGATATTTGCCTTGGTCCGTCACCTGTGCAAATTGGACTTCTACCCCTCCCTGACAAGTGATAGATGGCTGCGACACCACACTCATGATGTAGTTCGCTCATGATGCTGCTTCCTAGTCGAAAAGGATGTCTCGGTATGAAAATCAGAATTCACTACACTTTTTGCCATGAAGTGACGTAAGCTAAACCGAATCCTAGATTTGTCGATGAATATGTTTTTACAGCGGGCTTCCCTGCGCGTCGATTCCCCATGACAATTTCTGAACCAAGCTCTAGGCCAAGTGATCGTGAAAAAAAGGTTCTGGGGTGAAAAAACCCTATAAAAGTGGCATTCACCGACCTAGTAATAACCATGCCGTCAAAAAGTGAAATACGCCAAAATATCATTCAGCAAGCGAAATGCATTGTTGTCAAAGTAGGCACGAGAGTCATTACCTCGGATACGGGTATTCTGGATTATGGGCGAATCGATAGCCTGGCGGCGCAACTGTGCCACATCGCTGATTCCGGGCGGCAGACGCTTTTGGTGAGTAGCGGTGCAGTAGGAGCCGGAGTTTCGAAATTAGCTCTCGCCGAGCGACCACGTGGTTTAGCACAACTTCAGGCCGTGGCAGCAATCGGACAGACGGATTTGATCCAGTCCTACGAGACAGCTTTCGCGAAACGTGGTCGGCATGCTGCTCAAGTACTATTGACTGCCACCGATTTACGCCGAAGAGGGGGGTACCTGAACGTCAGAAACTCACTTAACCAGATTCATAGCTTTGGAGCTATCGCAATCATTAATGAAAATGATTCTGTCGCTGTCTCTGAGCTGATGACAACGTTCGGGGATAATGATCGCCTAGCATCTCAGGTAGCAGGACTACTTTCAGAAGCACTATTGATTGTGCTTTCGGATGTCGATGGTCTCTACGACGGGCCACCGGATTCAGAAAAGAGTAAGAAGCTGGACACAGTCACTCAGATTGATAACTCTATATTCGCCATGGCACAAACTCATAAGGGTAATCAAAGTCGTGGTGGAATGGAGAGTAAATTACGAGCCGCAAAAACTGCCACATCACACGGCCATCCTACGATCATAGCCCCTGGTCGAGATGGTCGAGTTCTCAACAAAATTATGGATGGGGAAATAGTAGGAACACTCTTTTTACCTCCTGAGCGATCCATCAAAGGAAGGAAACGTTGGATTGGTAGTTCCGCTGAGGTAAACGGATCCATCACAATTGATACCGGCGCCGAATCAGCGATTACTCGACGTGGGAGCAGTTTACTCGCGATTGGAATCCTTAAACTGACTGGATCTTTTACACAGGGAAGTGTGATCGCGATATTGGATCAAAACGGAAAAGAACTTGCACGAGGTCTAAGTAATTATCCTTCAAGTGAAATCAAAAAAATCATGGGTTTGCCTAGTGAGCAGGTTTCTGAGGTTCTAGGACACCAGCCTTATGAATGTGTTATTCATCGTGACAACCTGGTGCTCCTTCAAGATTAGATCCACTGATCAAATCCTAAGCTCACACACTTGACAGAAATTACAAACCCACCACCGTACTAGGGTTTCTTACAGACAACAGCTTTCCGTCTTTTAGGATATAGCTCTTGGCAAAGTTCGCACCGAGTACCATCACAGCCTCGCGCAGTGCAAAACTCTCTGCCGTAAAAAATGATCTGTAAGTGCAAGGTATTCCAGTTTTCAGATGGAAATAATCTCTTGAGGTCGATTTCCGTCTGCACAACGCTCTTCCCGTTAGTCAGCCCCCAACGTTGAGCTAGACGGTGAATGTGAGTGTCTACAGGAAAAGCGGGGACTCCGAAAGCTTGAGCCATCACCACACTCGCGGTTTTGTGACCCACACCGGGCAGCGATTCAAGTTCCTCAAATGTACCCGGCACTTCTTCACCGTGCTGCTCGATTAATTTTTTTGAGAGTCCCTCCAAGCTCTTAGATTTTTGGCGGGAAAGTCCGAGTGTCTGTATATAGGGATAGATACCATCGGCGCCGAGACGGAACATTTGTTTTGGATTAGGTGCCGCCGCGAATAAAGCAGGCGTAACCTCATTCACTTTTTTATCAGTGCACTGAGCACTCAATAGTACCGCTACAAGCAGCGTAAAAGTATCCCGATGATCGAGGGGAATTGGTGGGTCCGGATACAACGCCTGCAAGCGTTGTTGAATAATCTCGACTCTCTCATTCCTTCTCACAACACAAACTCCTGACACTCTCCATGAACATTTCTATCAAAGCAAATCGTTCTAGAATTTTTGCCATTGCATTCGCCGATTTCCAATCACTACGACACAATGAGATACATCTCCCAAAGAAGTGTTAACGTGAATAAACCTAACACCAGTTAAGTGGCAACAGATTCACAATTTCTGCTTAGTCTACAGATTCCATGGAACCCAACTCGATTCCTCCGAGTCACTTTCTAGGCATAAATGAGTGAACATTACACCCTCGAGACCATCTTCCACTGTCGGGCATAGACTGTCACCTCGATCAACAGAATTGTCAGACCATTGATCACTTTCACGCATCTGCACGTATGCGTCCCGATAAATATTGGCAAATGCTTCATAAAAGGCCTCTGGATGACCAGGGGGTAATCTGCAAGCCATTCTCGCCGAGTCCGTAGTGTAATCGGCACCCGGGTGACGCTCGTAAGTCATCATCGGTTTTCCAAATCGGCCGTAACTCAGTCGATTGGGATTCTCTTGATGCCACTCCAGAGCTCCTTTCGTCCCGTCCACCTGCAGAGTAAGGTCATTCAGCCTCCCATGCGAAACCTGACTCCATAAAACTGAACCGGTCGCGCCCACGGTGGTTTGTATGATCGCCTGTCCATAGTCATCCAGATTGTGGTGCTTGGAATAGGATGACATTTTACAGGTTAAAGATCGTGGAATAAGTCCAGTCACAAATCTCAAAAGATGAAAAGCGTGTGTCCCGATATCACCGAGTGATCCCGCACGGCCATTGAGCTCTGGATCACTTTTCCATGCTCCACGTTCTGGGATAACCTCTGTATCCATACCGTGCATCCAGCCCTGCTTGTAGGACACACGAACTGCAATGAGTTCCCCGAGATCACCATTTCGTATCATCTCGCGTGCCTGACGCACCATTGGATAACCGGAATAATTATGGGTTAAAGCAAAAACCCTATTGGTCTCTGCTACCACCTTCACAAGTGACTTGGCATCTTCGAGATTCGTGGTCATCGGTTTATCACAGATCACGTGAAATCCCAACCGCAGAGCAGCAACCGCAATTTTCGCGTGTGTGTGATTGGGAGTTGCTATCGAAACAAAATCAACTTTCTCGGAATCTGGTAATAATTGTTCCTGTTGGAGCAACTTTTCATACGTTGCATATGCCCGCTCACTCTGCACTCCAAAATCCGCAGCGTACGACAAAGCTTTGCTCGGATCCGACGAAAAAGCACCCGCGACCAGTTCAGCTTCTCTGTCAAGGGTTGCCGCGGTTACATGAACTCGGCCAATAAAACCCTTGCCACCACCACCGATGAGGCCCATTTTTAATTTTCGGTCATTCACTATCAATCCACTCCAACGACCGATCGAGCGAGACACGGAAAATGAACAGAGTGAAACAGAAATAGCATGCGACCGTCACCTAATCTCATCGGGAGAAACTCCAGGAATGTCTACCTTCATATATCGCCAATTTTTTAGGTAAGAAATCAGATCTCGCATTTGATCTGAACTGATGGTTCGCTCGAATCCTTCAGGCATTAAGGACATTCCTGGATTTTTTACCTGCTCAATTTCGACCTTAGAAATAATGTGTTTCTCACCCCCTTGTTGTTGGATGGTTACATTTTCAATGTCGTCGCTTACCAGTAATCCATCAAAGCGACGACCATCCGTGGTAAGCAGTTGTGTTTGGACGAATGAGGCGTCGATTGCAGCATTAGGATCTAAAATTGACGTAAGTAAATATTCTGCAGATTTGGTTCTTGTATCACTGATGTCGGGACCCACATTGGTGCCATGACCATCGATCCGATGACACGCTGAACAGTGGTCTGAAAAAATCTTCTTACCAGCGAATGGATCACCCTCGATATTCATAGCCGTTTGATATTCTGCAATCACCTTCTTGCGATCATCATTTGGAGCGAGCAGTTGCTTGGCCATACCAGCTACTTCACGGTTGGGATGCTCTCTAAGGCTCTGAGCAATTTTGGGTTCTATTGCATTTTTTGGAATCAAATTGTCCCGTAATTGTTCGAGAATCCACATTGCATCGATGTCCCGTGCTAAAAAAGCTCTAATCACTTCATGTCTCAATCTTGCATTCAAAGATAGCCAGCGTTTGCTAAGAAAGAGTTTCGTCCATTCTGGATCTATCTTCAGAAGCTGGCCGATGGCAACCTTCCGCACATCAAAAACATTCAGCTCACTAGCTAAATCTCTCAATTGCTCAGCATCCACACTTCCGGTCGCAATTAATAATTCCAAACAATCTGACCGCACACTGGGTGATAGGGCTTCCATCGATAGCAATGCCCGATTGGATTCCACACTCTCCCGCAGGATGCTCCAGTGTTGCTCCGAAACTTTACCGAAAACCTCCGTGGGTAGCTGGCCTGAGCGTTTTAACCCGCGATGCCAAGCGGTAAGAAGCAGAGGCAAAGAACCATCCGGAACTTCAGAATCGTTCCATCCACTAAGATAAACAGCGAGAAGATTGGTAGCCTCTATCGGTGCCTTCATCGCGGAACGTTCGATCAGGTGCACGAAAATTTTTGGAGCTGAATCACCTCGACTTGAGATAGACTCAGCAAGTTGTAGAACATCATCTGCAGCAACGCTACCGACCACACTCATAACCAACTTATCCGCACCCGGATTCAATGCAATATCTGTCAAAGCTTGTATTCGGTCCATCTGATCCATCTCACGAGCACTTGCTACTCTGGATGATAACTCCAGTAAGACCACAGAGCTTTTATCTAAAACTAGCTCGGGTAGGTGATCCATCCACGCTTTATTCGAACCCGAAAGACGAAGACCCAATACACGGAGGTTTTCTCTATCAGAGTTGAGCATAAGATCAATATGTGTTTGATCGAGGAGACCAAAACGGCTCAACAGAAAAGCAGCTCGGGATTTACCTCTCTGATCAGCCGACTGATTTGTAAGTAACGATTCCCACGCTTTTGAATACTTCTTACCCTGTTCCAAGAAAAATTGGCTAGCGATATTTCGTTGCCAAACAGACTCAGATTGCAACCAGTCGATTGCGATATCGGCACTGAATTCAGTGCTCGTCTGAGGCCACTCGTCTCCTTCCATCACCTGCCAGATTCGACCAAGTTGACTACCATCTCGTTGATCCTCTCGGTTTTTCAACTCTGGAGGCATAAAATCAGGATGTTCGATTACTTTCCTGGCCATATCAACCACATAGAAACTCTGACCAACACCGGGTGAAAGATCCACTGGCCTAAACCAATCGCTGCTAGATGTCAGGAAGTCAAAACCCGGCTTCTCCGTTCTTCTCGCGAACCATCGACTTCCTTCCCGAACCAAAGTCTGCCGCTGAACTAAATATGCTGTCGGCTCACAAACAAATAAATTCTCTGTTTGATTTGAAATCCACCCCGGCGCGAAGACTCCGCAGGCCGCGCTAAATTGTCCACCGTGTAAGTTGCTGGTAGTCCAGGCGTTACCTCGTGGATAAACCCTTGAATCCACACCCACCTTGGCAACGTCGACCACTGAATCCTTGGGAGTAAGCAATGGATCACGCTGAATCACAGTTCGATCCAAAGCAGCGTGCATCGCAGGATTCCGATTACTGCAACCTATTCGGCGTCCGAAGTCGTCAATCGTCAATCCATATTGACTCTTGCCGGCAACAGCACCCCAAGCTCCTCCCTCTGGATCGAAAAAGAAATCTCCATCGCGTAAATCTAGGAGGTCCGAGCGTTTATCAAATCGTGAATCTATAGCTTGTACTTGCCCGCCTCGAAGTCCATTTGCTACATAAACCAAACCATTGGCATCAAGCGTTGGATGATTAGCCCTCAACTGCTGATTCTGTTCAGCAAATCCGTCAAACCAGATATGGATTTCATCTCCAACCAGATCACCATCTTTATCTTCGATAAAAACAATCTTACCCGCTAAGGTAACAATTGCGCCGTTTTTGTATGGCTGTACACCGGTTGGGAAATCAAGCGAGTCTGCAAATACTGTTGCACTTTCGTATTGCCCATCCCGATCAAGATCCGTGAGAACTTTCAGCTTTCCATTAGGCGTTTCATTACCTTTTTTCATCGATGGATAATCTGACATTTCGATCACCCAAAGGCGGCCATGCATATCCAACCTGCAGGTGATCGGATCCGTGATTAATGGCTCATGTGCTATAAGCCTTATCTGAAATCCATCCTCAATCTCCAATGAATCGATCGTTTCGCTGAGCAATGGTGGATTGTCATGCTCTGTTGCGTTACTAAATCCCACTAAGAAAGGCGTGAGAAAAATACCAAGCGATAATCGATAGCTCATCAAAATCTCCTGAGCTCTGGTAAGTATCATCACATTTGCCTTCTGGAACATTCTTGAGCCAATTCACAGTTCTTCCAAGCAGATTCTCCAACTCCCTTTAAATATACCAATCATCTTTGCCATCGGATCGCTAGACGCTGCATAAACTTAGAGTTGGAAAGTAAAGGGATAATCACAGCGATAAGAATTAAACCAGCAGCTATCGGCACCGGTAATACAATTGAACAGCTCAAACCAAGGGCAAATAGCCAGAAAGATGGATTTTCAACAATGCTTCGCGTTGATATCGGATTGCGCTGTACCCAAAGCAACACGAAGCCTAAGAGACTTAGACCGACTATCGGTTGGATGGCTATGCTAACACTATGCTCACGCTTAAGGTAACTCCTCAGAAGCTCGTTACACTCGAGATTGTCATAACCCCAAATCTTGCTCGTTCGATAACCATCAAATTCGCGGACTGGGAAAAGGGTCCCCAATTCAACCGAATCCAAATCCTCTTCCTTTAGGGAAAAATTGTGGACCATCTCCCGGATTTGGTTATCGAGATTATCCCAGTCAGTAGAACTCGTGTCGTCCGATGTATCCTGCCCCTCTTTAAAGAGTCTTTTGAAATTCTGTTGTTTCCAAGAGGGTGTTAGAGTGGGCGGATCCAGATTTACTGGATCCGTGAGTCGTAAATATCTCTGCACTCGACTGTACAACCAAGGTTTCACTTCTGACTCACCATATTGCCCTAAATTAACGATGATTTCAATCGAATTCACCACCGCGCGAGCCAAACTAAATCGTCGCAACTGATCATTGTTTATCGCGATTTTCTTTTTTTCGTGGTCACTCTGATTGCTATTCCTATAGACGCTTAGCCATTTGACCTCCGCATCAAGGTTCCTGAGACGCGGTAGTTCTAGACTAAGAAAGTCGGGCTTCGTTTTCATGCGAACTAATAATTGAATCGAATGTGAGTATCGATCCAAAGCAAAAGGTATTTTTAAGACCTTTTTCGCGTTGACCTCTGTAATCTCTTTTTTTGTCGATCTGCCATCTGCCCATATCCCGAGGACCTCACACGACTCCGGCAAATCCACATCGAATGCTTGCTCATTGCCAGGATAAATATCCCAATGTGTAAGTACTAATAAACTCTCTTTTTGGGGGAACACATGTGTATCTGAGCAGAAAACATTGGGTTTTGACTCAACATCAGGTAGAGGCGCCAGATCAATTGAATAAGCACTATTCACTGCTCGATAGGTTTGATAGCCCTCTGAAACAATACTGCCATCAAGATCATCGGGAATTCTTGCAAGATCTACTGCGCTTGTACGCCACTTCGCTTTTTGACCGTCAAGTTGTTTAGGAACTGCCGCGTAAATTCTCCCAGACCTGATATTCAAGATTGAAAGTCGTGGAACACCAATCCGAGTTGATCCAAGATTATCAAGCCGACCCTGCAAACTGAAAACTTGTCGATCTTCGCGTTCCTCAAGTAAACCGATTTCCAAAACCGTTCGAGATTCCTCGATCGCAGGTACTTTCTGGAGAATTTCCCCCCCAAGCACAGAAATGTCTTCAGTCCATATCGTCGGAACTTCTACCCAAATCGCTTCGGGGCTGTCCTTGCGAAATCTAAACACAGCTTTCATTGTCCACCGCCGATTAGTCCGGGACATAGATACTGACTGATCGACGGTCAAATCCCCGTTTTCTCGCTGACAAATCCATTGATTAGTGAAAAGATCTTCCTCTGATTCCTCTAGTTTTAACTGCTGAGTCCATGATGCGATCACTCTAGCGCCCAAAGGCACGCGATACCCCTGAAATGCTTCATCAGGGCGGTCTTCGCCAACTTGGTAAGGGCTACCATCCTTTCCCACGATTCTTGTAGATGACATGCAAGTCATCAGGCAATCAGCAGGTGGTGCAGAAAGATCGTCTACAATGTGCGCGGCGGGTAATTGAAATGGCTCACCATCGGCTATTGGCTGTTCGGCAAATAAATCAATATCGACTATCTTCTTACCAATGCCTGGAACCACATAGTAACCCGTCCCGTTACTGAACTCCTTAGACGGCAGCACAACTGGCTGACCGTCAATATTTATGCGGTTCACCCTCAATTTATCACTCACAAACAATTGAGGGAGCTGTGGTGTATTTCCATTGATGATTAACTCTGATTGATAATGCACCTGTACTTTCTCATCATCCACGTGCGCGTGGTAAGAATGCTGCCTGACCAAGTTTTCAACGTTGGTAATTTGGCGACGAACATCTATTACTGGAATCGATCCAACTGGCACAAAAGCCCGACTAATCGAACCACGAAATCCACGCCAGCGACTTAAAAATTGATCAACCGCCATGGGTTCACTTGACGAATTTAAAATTGGCGGGAACTTCATATTGGATTCGCACTGTAGCGCCACCCATGGATCAGAATTATTTCCTAACGCTGATGCGATCACTTCAGGAATGATGATCTGACCAACCCATTCTTCCTCAATCAGTTGCCAATCGACTTCAAATTTCCATACTAATCGAATGGGTTCAGCTTGATTACTTGCAGACTCTACGGTTACTAGACGGCGAGAAGGACTGTAGAGTTCGGAGCTTACCAGACGCCATGAACTGCCGATGAGTGTGGGCATTCTCGAATCCAGCACGACAAATTGGAAGCTTTCCCCGATAGCAGGTGTATCGGGCAAATCCAATTCACAGTCAATAACTACATTACGCGCACCGGCTCTAACCCAGTACCGTCTCGATAACTCATTTCTCTCAGTGGCAGCACCATCAAGAAATCCCCGCACGTCTAAAGTTAAGGCGTTCGTTGGGCCCAAGTCATCCACCCAAGAGCGTGAAAGACCTGTTTCTTCCGCTACCAACCAACCGTTACTACCTCCCAGACGAACAGAATCCAGTGGGATAGCTGACTCAACAGTGATTCGTGAATTCGCGATAGATGGGATTGGAAGCTCTAGTCTTTCCCATCGACCCAGCTTTGAAACCTTCGGCTTAAAGGTTACCCGTATCTTAAAGAGATTAGCATTAGGAGAGGTGACCAGCCTTAGGAAGCGTCCCTCTCGCTCAAATGGTAAAATTCTAGTCGTTTCACCAAGCAGCTCGATCCGCCTAATCGCTTCAAAATCAATGGGTAAAGATAGTGCCTGACTGTTACCCGAACCCTTGTTGATGATCACGTACTCCGCTTGTACTTCGCCGTATGCAGCCTGGGTACTTGAAGTATCCCCTTCTCTCTGTATTTTGACTCGATAAGTCGCTGATTCAAATCTGACGGTATTAGCTTGTTTCTCAGACTCTTTTGAAAACAAGTCTGTAAAAAGCTTCTTTGGCACGTAAACCACATCACCGTTACGAGCACCACTGGCATCAACCGGAACCAATACATTCACAGCTGTAACCTGAGTCTTAACCTCATCCTCGGCTAACTCCTGACCGTGTATCACACCACCAGATATTACAGAGCACAGCAGTACAACAAGCGCGCGCCCTGATAAATCTGTCACAGAAAAGTCATCTGTATTCCTGACATCCTCTCGAGTTGGCGACTCATTACCCCCCGCACTGGAAACCCAATCTTCTGTGAACCAGCCTCTTGTAGCTATAGCAAGAAGGCCACCCGACACGATTGGCATGATTAACCATGCATAGAAGGCTATCGAAAGCGCAAACCATGTAAAGCCAGCGGCTAAGGCAAATACCAAAACGATGAGCAGAGCTAATGTTGAATGTCTACCGATCAGAACACTTGCACCAAACACACCAAAAGCTACAAAACAACCAAACGCCAAGAAGTGCTCATAGTGACCTAATAAAATGACTTGAGTCGGCTTAGTAACTTCCATGGCGTTGGGCAAATCAAATATGATCTTTTTCACCCCAAGATTGATGACGGCGCTATCAGGCATCGGAACAAAGTCATACTGCGATGCCAGAACGACAGCATCAATCAATTTGAATTGGGGTATCTCGCATGATCGCGTCAACCAATTTGTGTTCACACGACGCTCAAAGTTCAAGCGAATATTATCCTCTTCGTAGGTGGCAGGAAGGCGAATTTCTCCCGCTTCAGAAATCCCTGCCTCGATGGATACACCGTTTCGGTGTACATCAATCAATCTGCAATCATCAGGGATCACTAATCTAAAATCTGTGGTGGAATAAATTCGATAGTCCGCCTGGATCTTATCAATACCACTAACAGATCCAATGCAACGAATGGACTCGTACCTCACCAAGCTGGGCGTGATGGGATCCGAAGCGGTATTAATACTGATGGTTGTTTGGGTGACAGGATCATATCTAAGTCGCAGCCAACGATCTGTCTTCGCATCATAGGGGTTTGGAAAAGTACCGCGTCCCAGAATATCTTTTTGACGAGATGCTGGAATAACTGATAATAGTTGGCTCTGTTTCTCGAGTTGGAGAGCTGGATGCAGAAGGATCTCAGCATCTTGTGATGTCGAACCTATCACTGTAGGTAGTAATAGGTTCATCTCCTCTAAAGCGGGCAAAACCCGTTTAGCAACAATGTATCGATCGTTGAGAGGTAGATTCGTCAAATCAAGTTCGTACTCATCGCCAACAGACGAAGCACGCTTGCTCACGCCATTCAATTGAACAACTTCTGTACCATCCTCTTTCTGCAAATTCCATTGATAGTCTGGATATTCTCCCCGCCCCTCAGTTTGGATAAATATCTGATTAAGAGACTGGCTTTCAGATTCAATTGAAATCCGCAGTTCCTCAGTCAATTGCCCATCTTGATAGCCGATCAAAAGCTGGGTTGATGCACTGTATGCTACACTCGGGCTGACCAAGTCAACTGCGGGTAGAGTCCCATTAATAGGTTCAAACCAGAGGGTTCGTACATTGATAGGTTCGTGAAATAGTGCATTTTCGTTTGGTTCCATTGACGACATTATGGATGGTTGCAACGCAGTGCTTCCATCCCAAGTGAGAGCAGCGCTTGGGGTTATTGAGATGCGAACGTCCGCGCCGACCCCACGACCACTCCGGATAAACCAACTCTCAGGAACCGAGAGTTGGTTGCCGGAGGATCTAAGACGACGTTCTCCATCTGCCAACAATTCAATTGTTTCATTGGTCAACTCGTTCGCCTCCGGCCAAATCTCAATGATCCTATCCGTTGATTTGGTCAAGCTCTTGGCAACCGGGCGATCTGATTCAGCAAATCGCAATGAGAGTAATTCCCATTCATCTTCTATCACCAACTCAATGGGCAATGCACGCTGTTGATCGACGGGTATACTCAGCTTCGCCGACGCTTTTAGGCTTCTCTTGTCCACTTCAAATCGAATATTGGTTTCAGCAATTTGTTCAGCAGGATCTTCCGCAAGTAATAGACTTATGTCATCTATAATCAGGCTGGTTCGTTCTATGCTGTCAAGATCCGTAATCGTGTTTGAAGTATCTGCTCCTTGCTCTCCAACTGGTACCTCGTCCGTCCCATGATCTCTCAATGGCCCGAATAGACGAACGATGGAATCGCCGTTCTCCAATCTCTGTTCCTCCATAGACTCCCACGAAGCTGGCAAATTCAGCCCAACCAATTGAAAAGGATCAGAAATAGAGATTTGTATTTCCTCAGCGGTCGCAACGTTGAGTGCATCTTCGATCGCAAGAATTGGCAGATCTATCCAAGTATTCAAACCGATTATTGGACTAAACCCGCTAACTGAGAGAGTGAAATACTCAAGGGCATTTTGGCTTCCCGATTCAGAAACCGACAAGCTCAAATTTCTATAGCCTCCTTCGTCGTCCGAAACCAAAAAAGGAACGGATTCACCATCTAGTTTCACCTCGATAATTTCTTGAGCTCGAAAGAGCAAATTAGGAAAGGAAACATCAGGCTGTTTTTTTAAGATAAACCGCTTGGTCCAACTCATCCCCTCTGTTCGTAAATCACATTGCATCTGTGAAAGTCGAACCACCAAGGAATCTTTTCGCAAACTCTGGTCATTTACGATAGTTAAATCCAGTTGACCAACGCCGCCTGCTTCAATTTGGTACCAACCCACTTCCTGGTTATTTACCAATTCCAGAATCGCTGGATCAACACTCTCGAGTCGAGTCGCGACTGCATTGAGAGCCTTTAATTCTTTACCCGACGGTATAGCCAGAAAAATAGTCGTCTGCTTAACAAGCGGTAGGTTTAGCTTAAAATCCGTAGAATTCCCTACGGATTTACCACGACAGCTCCAGAGATAATCAAGGCTTTCGTCCGACCCACCAGATTTTGGAAAGCTGGCATAAGCACGACCGTCAGCATCAAATTCAAACGGTGGGAAATTACCCTCAAGCCCATAGTTGGGTCTGACCTCTGCGGTACGGACAGCTACACTTTGTGGACCGAGGGGAATGGTCGTCTGTGGAGAGAATTTCGTTGAAACGCGCAACGAGCCACGACGGCAGATCAATTGGTCCCCTTGCATTTCCACCACGTACTGTGACGAGCTGATCTGAGTGGATAACAACTCGCCTGATTCACTTTGCTGGCTAACGAATGCTGAACGCAACTGCTCTATTGCAACGGGCAGGAACTCCTTGGATACCAAAACATCCAGTTGGGAGGAAAATAAAGCAATAGGTCTAATCTCCCTTCCATCCGGGAGTGTTCGAGGAAGAGGTAACTTAATTGTTTCAACGGGTAGAGATTCTACGTTGTCAGCCGTCTTTTCTGACTCTGCGTCCGTGTTATTGGGAACCAGATTCTCACTCGCAGTCTCCTCAGCAACAATAGACTCGCTCAACCCGGGGGCACTGGATGTCTCCTGCCCCGTTGCAATGCCTGCCCATATAGAAAACAGTACGACAAGGCATGCAAAGTAAGCCGCACTCCGTAGTAGACCACGTATTTTCTTTGGCGAATAGAATAAGTACGCAGCTTTACCAATCACGTGTTCATGCCTTCTTTGGTATCAGACATGTCCGTTACCAACTCCAACGTTTGGACGGACTGGTTTTTCGTTCGCGATGGATTAGCAAATAAGCGGCGCTTAGATTCTGGCTTAAGTGAAAGTCGCACTGAAATCATTACGATTACGAGCATCAGAGCAAGCAGCGTATATTGTCCAGCTAAAATGACACCATCCGGAGCGACCACGCAAATCCCCAACAGAATTGCTAACGCCGCCACTAATGTTGCGGGATGTCTGAAAAAGCCAAATTTTGTCACCACGACTGTGAGTAAAATGGCCATTGAACCCATGACAATCCACAGTGCGACCCTCGAGACCAAGAGCACACGAAATGCACCGGTCTCAAAGCCACGATAAAGATAACGATTA
>JAYYHM010000164.1:0-3371 GCA_036148415.1 Planctomycetota bacterium | reverse complement strand
GATTCAGAATCACCTCATGTTCATGCCGCAATTGTTTGAGAATTTTTCAGTCGAGCCGATTGAGATGATCAACGATGGAAATAAGGTCTTCGTTCGAGCCTCTGTGAAGGCAACAGGTATGGAATTCGAGGCGGGTCACTTCTTTGTCATTGAAGATGAGAAAATTGCAGAGTTCTACGTCTATGATGACAGTCAAAAAATGGCCCACACGATGAAGGCGATTTGAGCCTCATAGGTTTCTTATTTATTTCGAAAGCTTGAGAAATTTCAACAGATCGCCATAGCGAAGCTGCTTCAAGAGTTGTTTCAATTGACAGTTGAGATTTGCTGGGCGGGAAGTAGGTGAAGTTCGGCGTTACCCCTTATTACTTTTGTCGCCACAAAGGGTAATTGTTGAATCGCCGACCGATAGATTAATCCTTTCAACCCTCTGGGGTTTTCTATACTCTGGGAAGGGTGCGGGAGGAATGAAGCTGCACTCATGCTTGGTTATGTACAGGCCCTCCTCTCTTACTTTTACTTGATTATTTTGCTTGTCATGCGTGAAACCATAAGACTATTTTTTTTATTACTGCTGAGTTTCCATCTCTCTTCCAGTCAGGGATTTTGCCAGGGCACCTACGATCGTCCCTACGGAGAGCCCCACCAGAGTCGATCCACGGTGATTGCCACCCGAGGAATGGTTGCAACCAGTCATCCACTCGCTGCTTCCGTGGGTTTAGATGTTTTGAAAGATGGCGGTAACGCGGTGGATGCTGCGATTGCGGCTAATGCAATGCTTGGATTGGTCGAGCCAATGAGTTGCGGCATTGGAGGGGATCTATTTGCTATTTATTGGGATAATGGGAGCCAAAAACTCTATGGTCTTAATGCCAGTGGGCGGAGTCCCTATGCGCTCGATATCGATATTTTCAAGGAGCGTGGCTTAGAGCAGATCCCATTAGATGGCCCGCTTTCGTGGTCGGTCCCGGGTTGTGTGGACGGCTGGTTTGAGCTGCATGGGCGGTTTGGGAAAACGAGTATTGCTGAACTTTTGCGACCCTCCATCGAGTATGGGAAAAAGGGGTTTCCCGTCACAGAGATCATCGCCGGATACTGGAGTAAAGCTGATAAGGCGTTTGCGAATGAGCGTGATTCTCAACGCACTTTTTTGATCGAGGGCAAGCCTCCAGTCGAGGGCCAGATTTTCACAAATGCGAATCTCGCTAAAACTTACGAGACCATTGTTGAGGGAGGCAGGGATGCTTTCTATCAAGGATCGATCGCGAATTATATTGTGGAATACAGCAAGAAACATGATGGTTTTTTTTCGCTACAAGATTTTTTAGACCATCGATCGACTTGGGTAGAACCTGTTTCAACCAACTACCGAGGCTACGAGGTATGGGAGTTGCCTCCAAATGGGCAGGGAATTGCAGCACTCGAAATGCTCAACATTCTCGAAGGCTATGACTTGCAGTCATTAGGCTACGGTAGTGCTGATTTTCTTCATCTTTTCATCGAAGCTAAGAAATTGGCATTTGCTGACCGTGCCAAATTCTACGCCGATCCAGAATTCAATTTGTTACCCGTCTCAGAGCTCATATCAAAGCCATATGCAGCCAAGCAACGGAAGAGAATCGATATTGCGTTGGCTGCATCCGATGTCATTGCAGGTGACCCGATCCTTCAGCACGGTGATACGGTTTATCTTACGGTGGTCGATAAAGATCGAAATTGCTGCTCCCTGATTCAGAGCAACTACTATGGGTTTGGGTCGAAGGTGACGCCCGGAGATCTCGGCTTTGCCCTACAAAACCGCGGCGCTCTGTTTTCATTGTCTGAGGAACATCTCAACTGTCTTGAACCTCACAAGCGACCCTTCCACACGATTATTCCTGCGATGGTGACCAAGGATGGTAAGCCTTGGCTTTCTTTCGGGGTGATGGGCGGTGACATGCAGCCTCAAGGTCATGTGCAGGTTCTGTGCAACATGATTGACTTTGGAATGAACGTGCAGGCTGCAGGCGATGCGGCTCGTATCAGGCATGTCGGTTCTCAGCAGCCCACCGGAGTACCTATGAACGGCTCCGGTTTCGTAAATATTGAAAGTGGTGTTTCTGATAAGGCGGTTCGGGGACTTTTGGCTCGCGGACACAAAATTGCGAGGGTCGCTGGCGGTGGTTACGGTGGCTATCAAGCGATTCGGATCGATTGGGAAAATGGAACATTGCACGGTGCAACGGAATCTCGAAAGGATGGTGTTGCACTCGGTTATTGATCAACCGAGGTTCCTGCCCTGAGAAGAAATTCCTTGGAGAAAAACACTCGGTTACTTGCGTTATACTGGTAAGCCTTGGCTTGGACTTGAAGTGGTGAGTGATACTAAACCACCCTGTTGATAGTCAACTTTCTCTCTCCAATTCCTTTTGACTCGCTCGATGATGTGTAGACTCATCTTGGTATCCGGCCGATTTAATTTAGCGTGTATCCTCACGATATTGCTATGCAGTCATGGGGTCGTGGTGGGAGTAGTATTGGGCCAAGAAGCCTCTTCTGAGTTAGGTAAGGCGGTCACACCACTCAGAAAATCTCAGGAAGATTCCGGGCCCGCCTTGAGTGAAGCAAAAGAGATCTTTGATTATCACCAGGTTCGAGGTCGGGAATCGCTGCAGAGTGAGTCAGGGCTACTAGAAGGGGAGCTGGATTTTGCACTCCTAGGTTCATCTCGCGTTCAGGGGATGAGTTCCTTTGGACCTCAGTGGAGTGGGAATGCGCATTTGCTGTGGGATGGCTCCGTGGGGGATTCGATGGAGAGTTCCTTTGAAGTCGACCGAGCAGGAACTTATGATCTCGCGATCCAACTTACGCTTGCGGGTGATTATGGCATTTTTCGAATGAACTTGCCGGGAACCGGTGTAAGCAAAACCATCGATCTTTACAGCCCAAGGGTGGAGCTGTCACCGATGATCTTAATCAAGGATGTTCAATTGGCATCGGGGAGTCAGTCGATCGTTTTTGAATTAGTAGGAGCCAATGAGAAGGCGAGAAAGTTCCAGAATCGTGGTTATTTAATGGGCTTGGATTTTTTGCAGCTAAAGCCCGTCGAAGTAGCCGTCGTCGAGCGAGGAAGTGCATCACCGAAGAAGATGAAAGTGATGGAAGACGCTCCTAAGGAAATGCGAAAACCAGTTGAGGATTTGACGCTGCTAACCGATGCAGAGCTCTCCAAGTTCACACGAGATTTCTGCCTCGATTGCCACCACGCGGAATCCCCGGAGGCAGGAATCGATCTGAGTTGGATCGGAGCCAATCCGCAACAGCATCATGGACCCCAATTGCTCCAAAAAGTCCGTGACGCCATCCGGAACCATGAGATGCCACCGGGGGAG
>JAYYHM010000163.1:0-2721 GCA_036148415.1 Planctomycetota bacterium | reverse complement strand
GGCCCCTACGACTCCAGTGATTCACTGGTTATCGATTATCACCTGCTTCAAATGAAGATTTGTGGAATTGATGGCGTGATCGTGGACTGGTACGGGCTCTCGGATTATCGAGATTATCCGATTTTGCATCGTAACACGACGAGGGTCTTACAACGGTGTGAGCAGCTCAAGATGAAGTTTGTCATCTGTTACGAAGATCAAACGATTCCTGCATTGGTTGAGGCTCTACGAATACCTGCCAATCGGTCCGTTGAACATGCTGTGGATGAAATAACTTGGCTGGGAAAATACTGGTTTAAATCACCAAGCTATGTCCGTTTTCGGGACATACCGGTCATGCTTTCTTTTGGCCACGATGGCTTGACTCCTCAGCAGTGGAGTCAAGCTTTGGATAGCCTCTCCACACCGCTGCATTACTACAGCCAAGATTTCCGCCGTCATGGAGCTGTGGGCGGCTTCAATTGGCCTTCACCTAATGAGGGTTTGATTCAATATGACCGCTTCTTAAAGCTAGCCCAAGAATGGCCAAGTTTAATTCCTGTTGTTTTTCCTCGTTTTGATGACATCTATCAGCAAGCCGCTGTAAGTGCTGGTTTTCCTTTGATCCCTGACCGCGAAGGTCAGACGTTGAGAGAAACTCTGAAACGAAGTGTGAATCCCAAGGCAAAAATTATTCAGATCGCTACTTGGAATGACTGGGGTGAGGGGACACAGATAGAGCCTTCCAAAGAATATGGCTATCGAGATCTGGAGATCATTCAATCTTTCGTGCAGTCCAATCTGAAACAGTCCTTGAAATTTCAACCAAGTGATTTGCGTTATTCCAAGTTACTTTATGATCTCCGTAGGCAAGTGGAATCGTTGCCCCCTCAGTTGGTTGATAAAGCGATTGATGCCATCATCAATGATCGTCCAGCGGAGTTAAGAGTGTTGCTTCTGCCTTATTTGGATCTGCGTTAAGAAGGATATTTTGTCTTCCTGTGCTCACTCCTATTGATTTTGAAAGAATCGGAGCAACTCGCTTGGGCGATCGGTGGAAGTCGGTAAACACCAAGCAGAGCGAGACTCACCGATGGATAGGTTTTAAACGTGGAATCCCGCAAGCTTCCGCTTCAAGGAGCATTCCTTCCACATTGTCAACAAGAGGGAATTGCACACCCGCGTCGAAGAGCCTGCGGATCACTTCAGCTGAGTTTGTGCAGCAGTAGTTGACTTGAATGTTCTGTTGTTTCGCTATTTCGATATGAGCAGGATCAGCATGATTACCTCCGAGTAATTGAATGAATTCAGCTCTCATGTTGATTGTTTCCTGCACATACTGGAGAGAGTTTGCTTGTCGCTCCATATTGCAATGCTTGATTTCAGGGTAAAGGCTCTTGGCTGCTTCGATCTCATTGCTTCCGCAAGCAAGAAAGCACTGGTGCATACGGCCCTCTGCATGAATGATACGCGCGGTCGCCTTTGCTAGGTTCGCATTGCCTTTGAGGTGCACATTGATCCATATATTCAACGGCATGATGGATAGCGTCTCCTGCAGAGTCGGGACTTCTGTTCCAGCAAACCTTGATCCTTTGTGGATTCCCGCATCCAGTTGCTTGATTTCGGTGAGAGTGAAATCGCTCACCTTGCCGGTTCCATCTGTTGTGCGATCGATTGTGCTGTCGTGCATGAGGATGACATGTTGGTCTCGAGTCAATGCGACATCAAGCTCAATCATATGAGCGCCTAGCCGAATCGCTTCCTGAAATGCACTGATTGTATTTTCAGGATGAGTCGTGCTCGCACCTCGATGCGCACAGACACCTCGCTTCGGCATGCGGATTTCGGGTTGTTCAATGTTATCCGCTCGAAGGGTAATAGAGAGGCAGAGCACAAAACAGAGAACTTTGAGTTGCAGCATGGAACGCAAAAAGGGACATTGCTTGAAAGGAGTGGAGAATGAACAGTTTCTGTATATGAAAGGTCCTGTAAGCTTCTTCCATTTTTTTGCGGCTTGCTGATGGTAGATGGGCATGGTCTTAATACCGCGTCAAAAGGTTGTGAATCGTGGATGAGATTGGACGGTTCGGATCCAATTTTGAAGCTTTCGGTTCGCCTCCAGCATTGAGGATAATTATTCCCATTCTAGTTGTCTTCCTCAAACGGGAACTGCCGGAATCGCTATCATTTTAACAGCGGAAAGCAGTCTCCATTTCCTGGACAATTCTTATTTCAAAAGAGAAATTTCATGCGGTATCGAAATGTTCTGCTGTTTGCCATTCTTTGCATCATATCGATTGGTGACATGCTTTGGTTGAGGGGTCAGTCGATGCCAAAAGAGGATGTCGTCAACGTCGCTGCGATTTCAGACGGTTTCTGTGTTAGCAATGTCTTTCAATCTGGGATGGTTTTACAGCGTGACAAACCATGCCGACTTTGGGGGTGGGCAGATCCCGGGCAAAAAGTCTCCGTTACGTTTGCGGATAAAGAGGTGATGGCGATAGCCGGTCTGGATCGTCGTTGGGAGGTGTTGCTGCCAGCCCTATCAATGAGTGGGGAGGGTCGCACGTTAGTCGCGCGAGCGGATAGCGAGACAGTCGAGCTGAATGATGTGTTAGTGGGAGATGTATGGATCCTCGGTGGTCAGAGCAATATGGAATTCGAGCTGGCCAAGGTGGAGAATGGAAACCTTGAGATCATTTCTGCGAACTATCCCAAGATAAGAATCCTGACCCTGCCTTA
>JAYYHM010000162.1:0-13540 GCA_036148415.1 Planctomycetota bacterium | reverse complement strand
TTGGCGAGCAGCAAGCGGCGATCAAAAAGCTCTGGTGGTAAATACTTCGGTAAGGAGGTGTTTTCTAAACCTGCTGAAGCGTTTGCGATGGGGACTGGGGCGAGGGAGGGTTCGAGGAACCCTGCGCCGGGATGTCGGTTAGCTCCGCCGATCACATAATTGCCCGGAAGGTCCTGATTCAAACGTCCCGCTTCGGAAACCATCCAGGCGCCCATTGCTGGATGCTGGATACTATTGATCTGCTTGTAAGAGGTCCGCATGAGATACTTACCTTTATCATGCGCTCCCGTTTCTGTACTTAATGATCGCACCACGGAGATAGCGCCTGCTAGATAAGCTAGCTTGGGGAAACGATCGCCGAATTCCATTCCGGGAACTCGAGTTTGGATGGGTTTTGTTTCACCCGCCTCTTCCACACCCACCTTGGGGTCAAATGTGTCAAGGTGTGTCATCGCCCCATCCATGAACAGATAGATGACATGCTTGGCTTTTCCGGTGGAGGGTGCCACCCCGTGTGCCTCGCCGAATAGACCCGAACTGGAGACGGATCCAGCGAATGAAACCCCAAGCGTTTGCTTGGCTAATGTTTTCATGAAGTCGCGGCGATGATTTGGGGCGAAATCGTTGCGTTGCATGGAAACCGTTTCCTTTGCGAGGAGGTAAAGAAGTAGTGCTGTGGTCTCTGATTGTGTAATCCGCAAGCTTTTGCTGACGGTGTGGTTTCTGCTTTAACTTGGTTACCGGTTTTGCGGCCAATGAGACTAGTCTGATTCGATTCCGCCGTTAACTTTCGTCAAATACAGATTAAACGCTTAAGGGATAAACAGGAATTCGCGGGTATTGAGTAATCCCCACACTATGTTTCCGTAACCCACATTGTCTGCTCTCGTTCTTTGCAATTCGCTAGCAGCGATTCTACGGTCTGCACCGGCGGGCATCCGTGTTAATACACTCAAGAAAATTGCATCCACTCGATCTCGAGTTTCTTTGATACCTAAAACATTATCGACGATAGCAGATCCCGGTTCGAGCATCACATGAGTGATGGGCCCGTTGAACATCGCGAGAATCTGAGGCACGGTAGCGTCTTGCTGTGATCCATTAATCGTTTCACGATCACCCTGACCAAATTGTCTTAGAAAGTGCTGAGGAGGCAGAGGCGATGGAAGTTCACTCGCTCGGCAAAGAATATTACCTTGGTAAGCATGAGCGTTCAGAGATCGTTTATAGGTGCCTGCGAAATAGGTGTCCTTGAATGTCTCCGATTTTTCAAGTACGCGATTGTAGTTGTCTTGATCAAAACGGATATCTAATACCGAGGCGAGTTCATCGACGGTGGGCCGTTGAAATGGCCACGGGTTTTGAACCGCAAGCGTCAGAATAGAATCCCATACCTGTTCCGCCGTCATGCGACGCACAGTCGGTCCAGGGTAGTGGTAGCTATCTCCACTAGATCGATCGAAGTCGCTTGCTTCTCTTTGATAGGTCCTGCTGTAAAAGATCATCCGCATGAACTCTTTGAGATCAAAATCGTTGCGAACGACTTCTTCACTGAGAAATTCCATGAGCGGTTCATTGGATGGAGGGTAGATGTCTTGGAAGTCATCAATCGGCTCTACCAGGCCCACGCCCATAAATCGTTTCCAGAGACGATTGGCGATGGTTTTGCTGAATTGCTCATTTTTTTCACTGGTCAGCCAAGCTGCAAATTGTTCTCTTGGTGAACTTCCTCGTGCTTTGGTAGGCACTTCTCCCCACAGTACTGCTGGCTGCACCACTTCCTTGGGGTCATGATCTGCGTAAGCGTAATCATGCGGTAGTCGCATTGTCGCTTTCACTTCGCTAACCACGTAGCTATTGGCGCGTACTAACCTTTGAAAGTTGCCGGGAACGCGACCTTTATCAAACTTGGTCCGCGCTTCATTGATGAGAGCGTTAGCGGGATTGGTCTTCTCAAACCCCGGGTACCCTTTGAGCATGCGGGTTCGCGTTCCATTTGTGAATGCTGCCAATTGATAGAATTGATATTGCGTCCAATCATCGAAGGGATGGTCATGACACTGCGCGCAACCAATCTGCGTTCCCAAGAACACCCTGACCGTATTGTCAACGTAAGGGAGGGGCATGCCATCATCCCGTAACTGGTAACCTACCGCACCGTTTTCCCATACTTTACCGTCAGCGGTGAGCATTTCATAAACCCATTCATCGTAGGGTTTATTCACTCGAAGCGACTCTTTGATATAACTGAGGTAGGGGTCGGCGATGATGTTAGCTTGAGGTCGATCAGTCAGTCTTAGCGTGTCTGCCCAAAAGTTATAAATGTTGCTGACATAATCTGGACTCTCAAGCAGTCGGTCGATGAGATCTTCTCGTTTGTCGTCATTCGCAGAATCAAGGAACTTCTTCGCCTCCTCGAGAGTGGGGATTCTTCCGGCAATATCTAGGTAGACCCGACGAAGAAAAACTTCGTCGCTCGCCATCTCGTTGGGTCGTTGATCTTTTTCTCTGAGTTGATCTTCAACCAATTGGTCAATTTGAAATGCAGCTCCCGCCAAGCGATTGCGTGTCGATGGTATCACTTTTGAAACATTCATAACCTTGCCAGGAGCACTTCTCACGCTGGCAGGTAATTTAATTTTCGGTAACGCGGGACGCTTGGCGGGTTGCCGCTGTGCGGAGCATGGATTCAGCAGCATGACGCCGACCGAAAGAGTTAGCAGAAGGAATCGCATAGCGTTTTTCAATCAGTTCGGGGGCGAGGTTCAAGTATTCGCGGAGGGGAATATCATCCTGGGGATGTCTCCGCATTCATAGTTTACGTAAAATCGGTTCGTAGTTCAGCTTCAACAGGTGAAGAAGTTGCCCGGAACCCTCCATGACGCGGTATCATAATCTGTCCAACCCCTAAGATTCGACCCATCCATAATCCATTGCGAGAATTGGATTGCACGCAATCAGGCTGTCGTGGGACTAATGCATTCAGGATCACCAAGAAGCGAATTTGAACACGAAAATGAAAAATCCATCGAGGTGACTTCATACTTTCACATGACATTTGAATAACGCCTGCTTCACCCCGTAAATACTCAATTATATTTTTTTAATTTTGGACACTCTCGCAAAAAGAGAGTGTCTCGACATCCCGCTGCTCCAACCCAACTGAGAATCAAGGCATGTTAAAAAGCAAGTTTCTGCACTCTTCTTTGTTCATTCGTTGTTCGGTTTGCCTTACTTTTGCCTTCGTTTTGATTGCTGAAGCAACACATAACCCAGCGGCGGCACAGAGTCAGTCAGCAGCGCCGAGCCATCTCTCTGTTGCAAAAGTAAAAAAACCTGTGGGTTGGATGGTGGTTCAAGGTGATCGGTTATTTGCCGGTTATCAGATTGACAGTAACGGGAAGCCAATTATCTATCCTTTGGTTGGCCCGGGTGGTCATCGCTTAACTCGAGATTTTCCGATGAAGGATGCAGGGCCAAATGAACGAGAGGATCATGATCATCATCGCTCATTATGGTTAACCCATGGTGATGTGAATGGAGTGGATTTTTGGTTGGACGACGATCATTGCGGAAAGATTGTTCATCGAGCAGGTAAAGCGAGCAAGCTTGACGACGGAAGTGTTGTATTAACGACTGAAAATGATTGGAATGATCCCGAAGGTGAGCGATTACTTTCTGATGTTCGACGTTATCATTTTCAGGTGATCGGAGACCGGAGAGTGATCGACGCCGATTTCTTGTTGATTGCCAGTGATGGCGATGTCAACTTTGGTGACACCAAAGAAGGTTCTTTCGGATTGCGTGTTGCGGGAACCATGAAAGTGGATGCAAAAAAAGGTGGAATAATCACAAACGCTGAGGGGCTGCATGACAAGGAAGCTTGGGGTAAGAAATCGGCGTGGGTCAACTACAGTGGACCCGTGAAAGATGACATCGTTGGAATCACGGTGCATGACCATCCCGAGAGTTTTCAATACCCGTGTCGATGGCACGTGCGTACTTATGGTCTTTTTGCAGCTAATCCATTTGGGGTCCATCATTTTGTTGGCGGTAAGAAAACCGACGGCGTTGTACTTAAAAATGGTGAGAAAATGAGATTGAGCTACCGCGTCGTTCTTGAGAAGAGTGAATTGGACTCGGAAACAGTGTCGCAAGATTCCAAGCAATATGCATCTGCGCCGAGACCCTCGTTCGATTGAACAAATGTTAAGGCTCAATGAGCTTTGTAAGATTTCTGATCCCAACGCCATGGTTCGTTTAATTACGGACCATGGCAATGGGATCACGCGATTGCTTCGCCCTTTTCGGAAACACAAGGCAGCTACAATTGAATCGTTCTCCATTTGATCTCCATGGCCGGCGAGCTTTCGTTACCGGTGGTACGCAAGGTGTTGGGGCAGTGATCGCTCGATCGCTCGCGCAAGCTGGCGCGGACGTAGTGATTCTTGGCCTTGAGGATGACGATTCTGCTCGATGTACTCTTGAAGCCTGTCGATCATCTGGGGTTCAAGCGGAATTGATCGTGCAGGATCTAGCGCAGTCACCGGAGCACTACGTCGATCATCTACACAGCAGAGTCAATACTCTGCTGCCTGGCATTGATCTATTAGTCAATAATGCGGGTACGTATATCGATCCTCCATTTTTGAACCTCACGCACGATTCGTTTCAGAAAACCATGTACCTCAATGTGCATGCGGGATTCTTTATCACTCAGGCATTCGCACGAAACTGGATAAAAGCAGGTACTCAAGGTCGAGTGCTTTTTACAGGTTCGATTAACGGTTTGCTTGCGGAACCGGACCACACCGCATACGACACGAGCAAAGGTGCAGTCGCAGCGATGGTAAGATCGTTGTGCGTTACCTTAGCCCCGCACAAGATACGGGTGAATTCCATGGCGCCGGGACTTGTTCGGACACCTCTGACCGACGTTCTCAATCAGAAACCCGAGCTGGATCAATGGATGAAATTACACACCCCTTCGGGCGAAGTGCCCGAAGCGGAGGTCTGCGGTGGAGCCGCCGTGTTTTTGCTTTCCGATGCAGCTCATCACATTCATGGACAAACACTGTATGTCGATGGTGGGATGAGCTGTTGGCAACAGCCCGACCCACCTACGGGTTGGGACATGCGTCAGGCTTAGGGTGGGACGTTTTTTGTGAAGCTCAATCCGTTGCTGGGTTTCCATCGCTAGTTGGGTTCTAACCCGGAGATTGGCATTTTGACTCGGTATAGGCCTGTTCTGGCCGTGACGTACATTGTTTTGCGATCTTCCCCTGCAAAAGTAACATTCGCAGGCTGTTCCGGGAACTGAACCAAGCCAAGCTTCTCACCGCTAGGAGAAAAGATCTCAACTCCAAGGTGGGTGGTGAAGTAGAGATTCCCTTCGACGTCCAAAACCATTCCATCTCCTCCCGTTCCATTTTTGCCCTCCGGTTGTGTAAGCGTGCAAAATGTGTGTTCTTCGCCAAGCTTTCCTGCTGACAGTACGTCAAAAACCAGCATTTCGCCTTGATGGCTTGGTGCTACATAGAGTCTCTTTCCGTCGGGAGATAAAGCGATGCCATTGGGCGCTGCGATGTGATCGGTGACTCGTGTAACTTTTCCGGAAGTGGAAATGTAATAGACGGCTTGAATGCCTTGGGGTAAGGGATTGGGTGCTCGGAAAAGTGGGTCTGTAAAATAAATGCCTCCCTCTGCATCGATCACTAGATCGTTGGGGGCATTAAAACGTTTTCCATTATAGGAATCCGCAAGAATTGTGATTTTTTTTTCCTCGGTATTGTATGCAACAACTTGGCCATCCATCTGACATGCCAACAGTCGATTCTTTGAATCCACTAATGTTCCATTTGTATGCTTGGAATCATCGGTGAACACTTCAATCTTCCCGTTCGGTTTGACTACGTGAATGGTGGCATTGGGAATGTCACTGAAGTAAAGATTTCCACTGGTGCTCCACGATGGTCCTTCAGTGAATGCAAAACCAGTTTTAACCGTCTCTACGTTGCCAAGAGGTTGGATCGGTTCAGCGGCCTGTGTCAAGCTTGAAATTAAGAATGCAAACAGGATCAAAAGCGAGTTAGGTGAAAATGGCATGGGTTGGATTCGTCTATCAAGTTTAGGTGAAAGGGTCGGATTCAAAGGATAAAAACATAGACAAGTGTTTCTAGGTGTTTCGCTATCGCATGTACTGACCTGATTTGTGGGGTATGAATCCCCAACGTCCTCTATCCATATGTTTTGGATTCGGTGACTCTAGCTTCCCTAACCAAGGTGGTCGGCTCTCAATTGGCAGAGGTATCGTTGTAGCGGACGCGCCTTCTGGTCGATCCCAATCAAACCTGAATGCGGCATGAAGTGTGGATTTTGGTCAGCCCATCCATCCCATACGATTCCATGTACGTAGGGTTTAGCAAGCAGTATCTGCAGCAGTGGGGCGATGTTTTCTAATTGATTCTCGGGTGAATTCTCTTGGTGTGAAGAATTATCGTATTCATTTCGATGAAATAACGACTGATCATCTATACCCGCGGAGCCCGGCGCTGAGATCTGTACGAGTAAAGGTAGCCCTAAAGTACCCCAGCGATCTAATTTCTGAGAAAAATCAATAGCTGACCGTGGCATGGAACCATGCTTTCCGTAGTTTACTTTGATGTCGAGTCCGATACCTGCCATACCTAAACCGCTGCGAGCCAAGGTCTCCGCAATCTTAAGTCCTGGCATGCCAGAATTGGGTTTTCGAAGGTACTCACCGAAAGGTTGATCAAAGGATAGGATCGTGGGGGTTTCGGGATCCAACCGTCGAATAGTCTGCAGTGCAGAGAGGCTGAATCGCATCATGCGTTCGTCATCCATCGGAATCAATTTTGACCGATTGATACCTGATAGGCAGTTCCAGAGTTGCACTGTTCCCTTTAGCTGCGTGACACTCTTTTCAAGATAATTCAAGGAGGCCTGCTCGAGAGCATCAGGCTGATCTGCATAACGCATTAGCCAATCTGGCATCAGTTCTCTTTCAAGGTCGATCATGGGTCCCGCAATCGTCCTGAGTCCGATCTGATTGTATTGTTTAATCAGATTGACAACCGCTGTGAAATCGAACTGATCCGGATTTGCTTGAATGTCTCGCCAATTCAATCTCACCGCAGCGGTGTTAAAGGTTTGTGCGTAGAGATCGGGGCAAGCAATATCTTGGTCAGCAGCAGTATCTTCAGAAGTCGCAAGAACGGATCCTGCAAGCAAAGTGGTCAGTTTTGAATCTCTCTGCTTACGCTGTGCGATGGACCTTTCCGCGTAATCTTGCGCAATGAGATCAAGAGCTTGCTGGTGGTGGGAGATGGCCTCGAGTGTTTCTTTTGTTGCACTTTCTGATGAATTTATTTTCGTCAGTGCGCTAATGAAACAATTTGTCCCGTCCTCAACGTGCTGGTTGAATGCGTTGTCCAGCTGGATTCCCAACCTCTCCCATTCCGAGCCGAGTATTCGAGCTCGGTAGCAGCTCCCGCGGGCTAACTCGATCATCAAATCGTATTGCCGCTCCTCCGAGGAGGCGAGGCTGCAGGTAGAGAGTATCCGAGTACCCACGTGCTCAACCTTCCAAGGGATATGGAATTTTCCGGAGGCCGGCACTTTGATTTCGACGGTTAGCAAGCCGTCCTGAAATTGAGTCTTCGTTTGCCAGGGGGTACCATCGATCCCAGCAAAATACATATCATCCCACACCGTGTCGTCCACGCTGTGAATGATTTCGTCAGGGACTCGAATTAGGAATTGACCCATATTTTCGCTATTCGTCGTAGGATACGGGGGCGGGGACGAAAATCTGGTAGATGAGAAAAGTAAAGCATCAACCGAAGCGGCACTCCCACGAAAGGCTGAAGCCCCGTATCCTAATCGTTCTCCTCGCCTCCTGCGACCGGACGCAGGTCACGAATACGACCGATGTCAAATAATTGGGGAAGTTGCCTTGAACAAGCCGTCAGATAATGAATTTTTCCAGTTTGATTCCAACGGATCCCTTTTATCCACTGATTTACCCTTCCCCAAACGTAGCGGTAAAGTCAGGGATGTCTATGACTTGGGCAGCAGCCTGATGATTGTCAGTACAGATCGTATTAGTGCTTTCGACTATATCCTTCCCAGTGGTATTCCCGAAAAAGGTCGTTTGTTAACGGCGATGAGTGACTTTTGGTTCCACCTCTTGGGAGTTCGACATCATTTGATCAGCACTGAAATTCCTCCGTCTCTTCAATCCCAATTTGACACCGAGCCCCTTTGCGGGCGGGTCATGTTCACTGAGAAAGCGGAGGTGGTGCCTTTTGAATGTGTCGTAAGAGGTTACTTGGAAGGGAGTGGCTTGAAGGAATATCAGACGACCGGGGAAGTTTGCGGTAATCCCCTTCCCTTCGGCTTGAATCAGTGTGATCGACTGCCTCAACCGATTTTTACTCCGGCAACCAAAGCCGAAGAGGGGCACGATGAAAATGTTTCCATTGAAAGAATGTATGCAGATTTAGGGCGAGATTTATCAGAGCAACTCCGAGATCTCAGTTTGCAGATCTACAAGACCGCATGTGAACATGCCGCAACTTGCGGAATTTTAATTGCTGATACCAAGTTTGAATTTGGCATGGTTAACGAAGAGCTGATTTTAATCGATGAAGTCTTGACACCAGATAGCTCTCGATTTTGGAGCTCAGATCGCTATCAACCTGGAGCCGCTCAGCCATCGTTCGACAAGCAGTTTGTTCGTGAATGGTTGTCGCAGTGTGGTTGGGATAAGAATAGTGATCCACCTGAGTTGCCCGAAGAGATTATTGAGCGAACTGCGGCCAAATATCTAGAAGCCTTTCAAAGGATTACTGGCTCTTGAGATTCGATGCCAATGCGCTTTGTTCCATTCAATGGATCAAAGAAATGATGCTTCCGCTTCAACGAGATCGTTGAACTCTTGAAGTCTTGCTTCATCGTTTTTTCGTTTCAGGTTTTCACGCAAGATGATGTGATCTGCAACCCGAAGAAAACGATCGTATTTTACTTTTCGCTCAGTATCATTCAGCTCGTTATTTGCTTTCTGTTTGAGCTCACTATATTTCTCAAAACTATCGTGATCTTTGACAGCGTTCATGAAATCCTCACATCGGGTAGTGAGCAGTTCGATCGAAGTGGGGTTTAGTAGATTCGAAAGTTCGGGCCATTTTTTCCGCAAATCTTCTCGGATTCGCATCCGCAACTTTTCTCGCTCTGGTGGCTGCCTGGGTCGCCGTTTCTCTCCCTCCTTCTTCTCTGGATGAAGAACGTTGTAGGCATCCACTAAGCGATTGTTGCCCTCAAGTTTTAGCTGTTTTGACAGCCCTTCCAAAACTGCTTTTTCGACAGGGTTTGCGAGTGCGAGAACCTGATCGTAAGGCAAGTCATCTGCAAGTAAGTCCGATTCTTCTTCGCCAAACTCACTGAACTCATCCAAGAAAATATCGGATGTCTTGATGGGGAAATCGATGGTGTCCGCCGTGAGAATGACGTAAGCATGCGCCTCTTCAAAAGAAATTTTTCCATCTCCATCGTAGTCGGGTTGGTCGATGGTTTGCCCAAGGCGATCAATGCCCGACAGGGCTGCAATGAAGTAACTGCTATATTCCGCGTAGTTGGCTTCATTAATATCCGGTGTGCATCCAGCAGCAGGGCGATCATGGACCGTCGCGAAAAAACCAACTCGCCTTTGAGGTGAGATCCCTTTCTCTGGATCCGCGTCTTGGTACATGAGTCTGGCAAAACCACCAGCATGGCATTGAACCATCACGACAACGACCGTGACCTCTTCATTGAGTAGATCTAAGCTCTCAGCCATTTCTTTAACGGAGAGGGAAGATCGTCCCCATGTTGCGATCGTTGTATTGTGGGGCTGTTTTTTGTCTGAGCTACCGTTTCCGTGAGATGTCACATAAATGAATAAGCGATCACCTGAGTTCAGTTTGGTTCCCTCTTCTTTAAACCACTTTTTTAAATTCTCAGGCTTCGTCGAGTCGCGTACATTTTTAATGTCATGGTCACGGTAGCTAACCCCCAGGTAACGCTGACTGCCAAAAAACTCTGCCATCATCCGATTTGGTTCCGGTACGCTGTCACGGTCCATGACTTGCAAATCTTTGCCTGTGTCATTTCCGTCAGCGAAGAATATGTCATGCTCGAAACCCATTTCAAAACGATCTTCTAATGTGCGTTGAAAGTAAAGCACATTTCGTTCCAGTGAAGCTTGGTTACCCGAGGGTAAGTAGCCACCACCAATCGTGAGGAAATGATCTTTTGCGAGCGTGGGGTTCGATAGTAGCAGCGTAAAGAGAGTCAGAAGTAGCCAGCCGAATCGATTCGTATCTGATTTGTTCATGAGAATGGCAGGGAGATTAAGGAGTCGTTGCAAAACTCTTCTTGATTGCATTGTTAACGATGCATCCCTGCACTTGTGCTTGTCTTGGTAAGCAAATGCCGAGAGTCCAAGACTCAAGGTGATTTTGGCATACCTTTCACTTCGGAAATCCGATCAGAAGATAATGTTGGACCCAAACATCTACGGAATCTTCCATTTAAATATTTGGACTTATCGATGAACTTCCGTTGCCGCCACAACGTGAACAGAACGATTCAGTACGCATGCGTTTTCCACAACGACTTCGAACCGCAAAGTTGAGATCTTCGATTAGGTCTTGGAATCAGATCTGCCTGGCTCATCCACTCGCTGGTTGTCAAGCAGCAACAGCAGCTAAGCTGCCTCGATTATCCCAAGAACAAAGCGAATTCAATTCAGAATCGCCGGATTATTCCTATTTTTTCCCCAATCAGGGGCCGCTTTAACGTGCTGTTCAGATTTTATCGGTCTGGCCGCACCCGTCCTAAAAGATCGTTTGTAGCGATAAAAGAAAGTAGGGCTGGCAGGACTTGAACCCGCGACCTAGGGATTATGAGTCCCCAGCTCTAACCAACTGAGCTACAGCCCCGTCTCAACGCATACTGTAAGTACTTTTTGCGGTGATCGGGAGGTCTGATTCGCTTGATCTCTAGAATTCCCGTTGCTTTCTTGGTCAGTCTGCTTTGAGGTCAATTCGCTAACCCAATAATGAACAGTGAGCTGCAGAGTAGCGACACGGTGTTGGTCATCGTAGTGATCTGTGCTGCAGTTCTGATTTGACAGTCGAGGGTTAAGTAGTAGAGCATGCCCTCAGTCAGGAAGACAAGGACTTCGGTGGCTCCATAGGGTAATCCGTCGTTCTCAATGCAAAGGTACGCCAGCGGATAGCTGAAGAGATTCACGGTAACGCAAGTCAGTAGAAGCTGACCAATCCGTTGGTCTTTCCACAATCCTCTGACGCCCATCAATACGGATAGTTCGATCAGTAAATTGGCCAACATCAACACCACGAAGGTCAGACCCATCATTTAGGCTCCATAGGATTCGGTTCGTGATCGGTTTTCGAATCACTATCCTTGCCCTTTTTGTCTTTTTCGAGTTGGCTTCGTTTGTGTCTGCTCAGGACAACTCGTAATACCAAACATCCAACCAGTCCAATCACACTTAGGATGATTTTCCCCGTTGTGCTCCATTGACCCTTGGATAGGTTGCCTAGTTCATCATATTCCTCTTCTCCGGTTGCTTTGATGACCACTGCAGTTTCTGTTACCGATGTGACTTCACAAAAAGTTTTGATCTGTGTCGTGCTCCGAAGTACCGACAGAGAGGTGATCGCATGCACCGGTGGAGCTGTTGAGGGGAAGTCTTCTAGATCTTCAGGTTTACATTCTTCTGGTAACTGATAATCAGTTGGGACAGCAAAAATCCTAGTTCCATATTTCGTAGAAAATGGGACGGGTTGGCCTTGGCGAATTTCTGCGAATCCATGGAGCCCTCGAATGGGTGCTGCTACGAGTCGGTGATTCTGCAGCGCGGCGGACGAGGTGAAAATCAGATAGTGGTCGACAGCCTTATGACCCGGTGGAAGTAAATCAGCGAGTGTCACGTGTGAAGGCGTGCAAAGTAAGATTGCCGTGAAAATCCAGAAGATCGGATTGTTGATTTTTTCCTTCATTCGCTTCATGGCTTATATCGCTCCCACACATTATGGCGTTGATTTCTTGCTCGTTCAAAACTCTGGTACTGCTGCACGTTCAAAATAGGAACGGTGCGAAGCCGAGTTCAGGTCAATTTCCATCCAACATGCGATGTGATCAACCTGGGAGTATTGGAACCGTGATCAAATCGTCATAGCCTCCTTACTACTATATTCAGGATCACCAAGTAGTAATGGATCAGAGGTCTTAAATGCGGGATCCACGTTGTTTTAGTAACGAGAGTCATAGCATAGGTTGAGTGTCATTTTTATGAATGATCCGGTAGTGATCGTTGGCGCGGGTTTGTCAGGGCTAACAGCTGCTAAAACGTTGCGTCGCAGCGGGGTTGAGACTTTGATTCTCGAGTCATCCGACGCGGTGGGTGGTCGGGCAAGAACGGATATAGTGGAGGGCTTCAAGCTTGATCGCGGATTTCAAGTGTTTCTCACAGCCTATCCTGAAGCAGAGAAGCATCTCGATTATTCCCGTTTGAAGCTAAATAGATTTGAGCCAGGGTCGCTGATTTGGATTGGAGATCAATTTCAGTCACTCGTGGATCCATGGCGCCGACCATCTCAGGTCTTCAAGACTGCGTTCTCACAAATAGGATCCTTATCTGACAAACTTCGTATCGCTTTATTGAGAAGGAATGTGAGTGCTGGACCGTTGGACGGTTTGTTTAGAAGAGAAGACCAAACGTCGTTGAAATTTTTGCGGGAGTTTGGTTTCTCGGAGAAGATGATCAAGCGTTTCTTGCGTCCTTTTTTTGGTGGCGTATTTCTTGATGCAGATCTGGAGACTTCCTGCAGGATGCTTTTCTTCGTTTTTCGAATGTTTAGCAAGGGTGACGCGGCATTGCCATCGGAGGGAATGGGAGTCTTGTCCCAGCAGCTAGCAGAAAATTTGCCAGAAGATTCCCTGAGACTCAACGCGAAGATGAGCGAGTTTGATGGTAATGAGGTCAGATTGACTTCCGGTGAAGCCGTTCCTTATAGCCGTCTGTTAGTGGCAACTGACCAATCCAGTGCGGCGGAACAGATTCCAGAATTGAAGAATGAACGATTATCCAGATCGGTGACCACTCTGTATTTTGCGGCCGAGCGTTCGCCGTGCAAGAAAAAGATGCTGGTCCTCAATGGAAGTCAGCGGGGTCTGATTAACCACTTATGCGTCCCAAGTGAAGTTGCTCCAAGTTATGCGCCAGAGGGCCAGGCTCTGATTTCCATCACCGTGCTTCGGCATCAGTTGGATTCTTCCGAACTCATTTCAGAGGTGATTTCTGAAGCTGAGGTGATGTTTGGTATTCAAGCGCGAAGTTGGAGGCACTTGAGAACGGATCAAATTCATCGAGCTTTGCCCAATCAATCGACTCCTGCTTTTAATGACCCGCGTCCGCTCGCAAAATTGAAGAGCAATCTTTTTATTTGCGGTG
>JAYYHM010000161.1:0-5969 GCA_036148415.1 Planctomycetota bacterium | reverse complement strand
AATGCAGAACCCTCGCGTTTGGAACAGGTGGAGAAGCTGGAACAATTGCGAGCAATCGAGGCAGGGACGTGGATACAAGTCGTTGAGGTTGATAAAAGGGCGGCCGGAATCGACACGCAAAAAGACTTTGACCAGTTCGTAGCAAGGATCTCTGGTTGACAGAATTTGTGGGGATGCCGGTCTTCAAGATTGCTGCCACCAAAAAAAACAAAAAAAGATTGCGAACCTCAACTTCTCGAGAAACGCGGAAAACTCGGCGAGTCAGCGTACTACACTTAGCATTTCGCACAGATTTTTGCCGGCTTCCGAGGCTTCCCGAATTAGCTGAGCGTGGTATCATTCGTTCCCATGACAAAACACATCTTTGTAACGGGTGGGGTAGTTAGCTCCCTAGGCAAGGGATTAACGAGTGCCTCCATTGGGATGCTCTTAGAGCAACGCGGACTTCGCGTAAGAATGCAAAAATTGGATCCGTACATCAACGTTGATCCAGGTACGATGAGTCCCTATCAACACGGTGAAGTTTACGTCCTTGATGATGGGAGCGAAACCGATCTCGACCTAGGGCACTACGAGCGTTTTACATCTGGCGTTCTGACCAGAGACTGCAATTATACGACGGGCCAAATCTATCAATCCGTCATTGACAAGGAACGAAATGGCCACTTTCTAGGCAAAACGGTTCAGGTAATTCCGCACATTACCAACGAGATCAAATCCGTAATCAAGCGGATGGGGGGTGATGATGTCGATGTGGTGATTACCGAAATCGGTGGCACGGTGGGGGATATTGAAAGCTTACCCTTCCTTGAAGCTATCCGTCAGTTCTCCATTGATGTGGGAAAAGAGAATTGCCTTTATCTCCACTTGACGTTAGTCCCATACCTGAAGGCTGCTGATGAACTAAAAACAAAACCAACTCAACATTCCGTGGGTCAGTTAAGGGAGATTGGTATCCAGCCCGACATCCTCGTCTGTAGGTGTGAACACTCTATCAGCCTTGAAGACAAAGAAAAAATTGCGTTATTTTGCAATGTATCGACCGAAGCGGTCATTGAAGAGAAAGATAAGGACTTCTCAATTTATGAAGTTCCTCTCTCCCTTAATGATAATAAGCTCGACGGATTAATCGTTGACAAACTTGGGCTTTCCAAAGCATCAACCGAACTAGATATCGCGCCTTGGACCAATCTCATTCATCGACTGAGAAATCCACGTCACGAAATCTCCATCGCAGTTGTCGGCAAGTATGCTGAACACAAAGATGCCTATAAATCGATCTACGAATCCATTGACCATGCCGGTATCGCCAATGAAACTCAGATTCGAATCGGGCGCATCCAGAGTGCTGACATCGAACGAGAAGGGGCTGAAAAACTACTTAGTGGATATCAAGGTATTCTCATACCCGGAGGTTTCGGAGATCGGGGTATTGAAGGCAAGGTTGAGTCCATTAAGTATGCAAGGGAACGCGGCATTCCCTTCTTTGGGATCTGCTTGGGCATGCAATGCGCAGTGATTGAATATGGACGTCATGTCCTTGGATTGCCTGACGCTCACTCCAGTGAATTCAACAAAGACACTCCCCACCCGGTGATCTGCTTGTTGGACGAGCAGCAGAATATTACCCAGATGGGTGGCACGATGCGGTTGGGCAGCCAACCTGCAAAATTACTCGCCGACAGCAAAGCCGAAGCGGCATACGGGCAACAATCCATCCAGGAACGCCATCGACATCGCTACGAATTCAATAACGAATATCGAACTCAGTTTGAAGATGGAGGGATGGTTTTCTCGGGAACACGTCCTGATGGGGGCTTGGTCGAAATTATTGAAGTACCGACACATCCCTGGTTCTTGGCAGTCCAGTTTCATCCAGAATTCAAAAGTAAACCATTACAGCCACATCCTTTATTCTCTGGTTTTGTGGAAGCAGCGGTGCAACTAAAGCAGAATAAAAGCCTGAGTGGCTAGCGAGTACCGGTACCCGGCAGATGCGGTGATCCTGAATGCATTATTTATACAAATTACTTGGTGGTAACCATGTCAGAAGAAGAGAATCAGAATGATACTAACCCTCAAGATTCAGCTGCGGACGAAACAGTAGCCGCAACCCCTGATGACTTGGACTCTGCCCAGACCGGTTCTATACCCCCGCCTCCACCCGCTTCGTTTGAAATGTTGGTCTCGATGCTCTTCAGTCAAGCGATGACTATGCTTGGTCAAATTCCTGACCCACAGTCAGGGGAAGTTACCACCAACAAGCCCTTCGCGAAATACACAATTGATACTCTAGAAATGCTAGGTGAGAAAACGTCGGGAAATCTGAGTGATAGCGAATCGAAAATGCTCTCTCAGACTCTGCATGCACTCCGAATGGCCTACATCGAGGTGAAATGAGTGTGCAGTGCAAATGCAAAACCTATGCCATGCGGGTCTAGGCTCTAGGATCGGTTTTAGCTTCTTTGATATTGAGCAACCGAATCAATAATTGCATTCAAATCCTTCTTTGCTTGAAAGCCGATCGTTTGTTGTATGCGGCTAAGGTCGGGGACTCTCCTGCGGATGTCCTCAAAGGATTCATCATATGCTTGGGAGTAGCTCTGGTATTCGATGGTTGAAGAAGATTCAACACGCTCGATCACTCTTTTTGCCAGTTCTAATATCGTGATGTCTTGATCACTTCCGATATTGAATACTCTCCCAAAAGCCTCTTGTGTCTCCACGAGCGTGACAATTGCTTCGATCACATCATCGACGTGTGCGAAGCACCTAGCTTGCTTGCCATCGTCATGTACTATCAATGGTCGATTATCTAATGCTGCTTGCACGAAACGCGGAAGTACCATTCCATAGGCGCCTGTTTGGCGGGGTCCAACAACATTAAAGAATCTACCAACGACGACAGGTAGGCCTCTTTCTTTGAAAAAAGCCAACGCCAAAAACTCATCAATCGCCTTCGAAACCCCATAGCTCCACCGTGGCTTGGTGGTAGCGCCAAAAACCAAATCATCCTCCTCGCACCAGACCTCTTTAGGATTCTTGCCGTACACTTCACTGGTACTAGCAAAGAAACAAGGGACGGAATCCCCATTTTCCAACCGCTTTCCTAGTTGATCTAAGATCAATTGCGTTGGATAGACATTTCTTTCAATGGTTTGTATTGGCTGTTTGGCAAACAGAGCCACACCTACCGCTGCCGCTAAGTGATAAACTCGATCTGCGCGAGAGACTACATCTTTCACCAAGGACTCATCATCTATAGAGCCCTCGATATACTCCAAGCGCTCATCATCTATCACTTTCGCTAAATTCTTTGCGTTGCCAGTCGACAAATCATCAACAATGATCACCCTTTCATCCTGCGAGATCAGTTTTTCGGCGAGATGGGACCCAATGAAGCCTGCTCCCCCGGTTATTAACGAAGTTTTTGACACGTGAAATACTGCTGAAATGTGAGGACGAAAGGGTTGATCATCTGTAGAGAGACTGGTTGAGCCACCTAATACAGAAATCGGGTGGTACAGAGGCTTAACTCAAGGATAACTAATACGCATCCAATATCACGCCTGTTCACCTCAGATAGCTTCAACACAGGGAATCTAGGCAATTCATGCGGTCTCCCGAGGCGAATACTGATGGGTCGAACTATCGATTTGTGAACCCGACCGCTAAACTAATTAAGGGAAACTCAAGGCTTTTCTTGGGGTTTAGCCAATTGACATAAATCAAACAGCTTTCCCGAAGCAACACGGAGCACCCTAGTGGACGGTAATCCGAGATACGGGTTCGCCCTAAGACAGCATACAATGGCATCGGCTTTCAACTTTTACCTCCTCGGTATCATCTACGTTGGAATTTTATTTACCAACCAAGACAGTCGGCTAATCCATGCAGCCCAGATTTCTAAAACTCAAGATGCCGCAATAGAACAGAAAGCAACAGCTCTCTACGCTGATGCTGCGAATTTCCAGAGAGGCCAAGCCTACGATATCGCAATAGAGAGCTGGACTGCTTTCCTGGACAAATATCCTCAGAGCAAATTGGCCACGAGTGCCTCCTATTATCTGGGCGTCTGCTATATGCAGAAAGCAGAGCCAGATTACGAATCAGCTGTGACTGCTTTTGAGCGTACTTTGAAGGTAGATGGCTTTGATCTTCGGCAGGAATCATTAGCCAATCTTGCATGGTGCTTATATCAACAAGGGATCGCAGGTGTTGAAGTAAACTCATCTCTCCTCGAAAAATCCCTTTCCATTCTAAATGAGCTCATCGATAGCAAGCCAACAGATCTCCAGATCGGTCAAGCTCTTTTTTACAGTGGAGAAATTTGCTACCGACTAGGTGACCAGAATCGTGCAATCTCGTTCTACGATCAGTTCTTGAGTTCCCAATCTGCAGAATCTCCGCTATGGGCCGATGCTTTATATGGAAAAGGGGTAGCACAGGAAGAGTCTAAACAGAATACCGAAGCGATTAAAACCTATACGGTTTTGGTCAAATCCAATCCAAACAGCAGATTAATAGTTGACGTACGAATACGACTGGGTGATCTCTATATACTTAACAAAAACTTTAATGATGCGATTGAGCAATTCCAGCTTGCCTCTCAAACAGCTCAATTGGATACGGACAGATCTTACGCGATCTTCCGCGAAGCCTTTTCGCTCGTTCAATTAGATCAGTATGAAGAAGCTTCAAAGAGATACAGCGAATTAATCGCGAACTATCCAGACTCCTCCCTGGCTCAGCCTGCTCAACTCGCCAAAGCTCAAAGTTTCTTTCGGGCAGGCAAGATAGACCTCGCTGAAATCGAATTTGAAATCATTCGAGAAGGTGATGAATTAGCCGCCTCTACGGAAGCAGTACATTGGTTGGCCCGAATCAAGATAAGCCAAGGAAAGAATGATGAAGCGATAGCCATTACATCTGCACAGATAGCTGAAGGGCTTGAGGGTGAATTTTCTATCCCTGTGCGATTAGATTTGGCTGATGCGATGGCTGCAGGAAAGACTTCAGAAGCCAAAACCAAGGCAAAACAGCAGTACTTTGCAATCTATAGTGAAAACGCAAATCACCCGCTCGCTCCGCGGTCACTTTTTAATGCAGCCGTGTTATCGCTCCAACTAGGCAACCCTCGAGAAGCCCTAACCTACTCAGATCAATTCATAGAGGCATTCCCTACAAACCATCTGCAGTTAGAAATCACTTACATAAAAGCCGAGAGCCACAACCAACTCGACGAGCTTGAATTAGCGAGTGCGGAGTTTTCACAGCTTGTGAGCACAACCCCTGCAGATCATCCAAAGAGGAGTGAATGGATTTTACGGGCCGCCAACACTTGGAACTTGGCAGGTAAAGCAGAAAAAACAATCGCGATGCTAGTTGGCAATCTATCCATCTTCACGAAAGCAAACCCAAGAGCTGAGTCACTCCTGCTCATCGGCCAAGCGTATCGCAGCCTTTCACAGTTCGAAGAAGCCATAAAGGCTCTGGAGAAGAGCGTAGGATCTGCAAGGAATTGGGATCGGAGGCCAGAACTTCTACTTACTCTTGGGCTCGCACTTAAAGATTCAAAACAGACAAAGGAGGCACTCTCAACGTTGCAAGCCCTGATTAAGGAACACCCGATCTCTGAGTACAGTCAACAAGCTCGATATGAACTTGCCAGCATTTTCCGCGATCAGCGTCGATTTGATGACTCAATTGCACTTTATGATCAAATCCTCCAATCGAGTGATTCTCAAGAACTCTTAAATTACGCTCGCTATGGTAAAGGCTGGTGTTTGATGCAGTCGAATCAATACGAATCGGTGATCGAGACACTCTCACCATTATTAGCCCTATCAGACAATCCCATATCCTTCGATGCGCGCTTGACTCGTGGAATAGCTTATCGCGAGTCAAATGACTACTCATCGGCGATGAATGATTTTGAAGCATGCTTGGAAATTGCTAATGATATCGAA
>JAYYHM010000160.1:0-2652 GCA_036148415.1 Planctomycetota bacterium | reverse complement strand
TGGATAACGGACTCAACGATCGACTCCATTCTGTCCGAAGAGGTAACGTCACCCTGATAACAGGTGATCTGGACGTTGAATTGACTCTTGATCTGCTCAGCGGCGCTTTCCAGTTCTTCTTGATGACGGCTGACCAACACTAAATCAGCTCCGGCAGAGGCCAGACCGGATGCCATCGCAGCGCCGAGCCCTTTGGAACCACCGGTCACCACGGCAACACGTCCAGACAGTTCGAATAGTTTGATTCCAGGTAACATTTTGGTAACTCTTTCTTGCTCATAACAATGAGGGGTTCTTGGCCTATCGGCGCCACTTCATTCCCTTGTCTGCTGTTCAACGGCTAGGCTGCTGTACAACCGCCAGGGGTTTTGAAAGGATCATTCACCGGATCCCAAAGGTGGCGATTTGGGGCTCTGACGAGGTGATTCCTGCCTGCTCTCCTGCGACGTTGCAGCGGCGTTCGTCTTGCTGGCGGTTACTTTTGCAGTTCCAACCACTTGACCGGCGGGGTTAGGACGCGTGGTTCGCGTAGGTCTCCTTTTGACGGGGGCAAGTGCAACCTGAGATTGATAGGCAATCTCCGCGATCATGGTGTCCACGCGATTCCGACAGACTGCGTAAATCGCAAGTGAAGGAATCGCGACTACTAAACCGCCCACGGTGGTGACCAACGCTTGGTAAATACCTTCCGCTAAGTCGCCAGCTCCCGCAGCACCTCGCGTGGTAGCAACCTGTTGAAAGGCAAAGATCATCCCCGTGACGGTGCCCAACAATCCGACCATGGGAGAAATGTTTCCGATCACGGAAAGGTACTCGATTTTCCTCATCAATCGACTTGCCTGCTGGGTCAGCGAATCTTCAACCGCCTTTTCGACCTCTCGCCATCCGAGATCAATTTCTGACAAACCAGAAAGCAATACCACGCTTAATACACTTGGCGATCTCCTACATGCCGCGTCGGCCTCGCTGACTCGACCCGTGAGTAAAGCCTGCCTAACGGAGTCGGCAATGCCATCAGGCAGCAATTCTTTCCGCCGGAGAGTCATTAATTGGTCAAAGAGAAGATATGCGGTGGAAACACTCAGTCCAATTAGGATCAATACAATCACAACGCCGATCGGTCCACCACTGAGTACAATGTCAAGAATGCCATCTCTTTGTGCCTCGGTCGAACTGATATTGGATTCATCCGTCGATGTTTGCGCAAGTGGCAAAAGCTGTTGCAGACGAGGAACTATCAAATCGATTCTATTCAAAACGAACGGAAGTTCCCGCATCGGATTTAACTCCACCGCTAGGTTGGAATTGAACAGGACAGCTAATGTATTGATCATATCGAATCAGACTCCAAGGCCCCAACAGTCAAGAGAAACTCTGCATCTTTAAGTAGTGGATCGTCCCAACGAAGCTGAAGCACGCCAGACGTTTGAAGTGAATGAATGACATCATGATGTCTGCTACGAATTGATTGTTCAACCTTTTCCACGCGTTGTCCCGATTGCGTAAGCGAAAGTACAATCATTGCGAAGATACCGCTTGGCAAAAGGGATAACAGAACGCTAGTCAAAAGCATACCAGCAGAGGGAGCTGGAAAACCGTCCAAGCTCACACCGGCTATTTCTTCCTTCATGCCGAACAGACTGAGAAAAACGTCGTAACTTGCCTGCAAATACTCGCTATACAGCGATATGATTGGGGCTGACATCAGTACCCAAAAAATGACCGTTCCGAGGAATCCTAGGATGATCGCGCTGGACCTTTTGCTGGCTGCAAGCTCGACTTCCTTATCAAAAATCTGCTGCGATTCCGTCTGCAGAGTTTCTAATCCGGTTAGCTTGGCTGGATTGCTGATATCGCTATTCTGAATTTCCAGTTCCGGCATCCCCGCTCGAGCCCTGAGTTCATTCAGCTCATCACGAAACTGTTGTGCGAGCGGTCCTATCTTCTCTTGAATTGCCCTCTCGCCCCTTCGTTCTAACCCGGTTCGAACCTGATCGAGTGCATACCCGTCGGTTTGTCGATCTTTGGCTGAGGTCCAGATTGCGGACAACAGGGAAGGAAGTGACCCTGAAAAAGAAATGAGTAAACGATCCCAGGCACCGTGCGTAAGATTCATCAAACCGAGTAAGGAACGATAGGGAAACCAGTAGGCGGCGGTGTCCGTTAATAACGCCAAACGGAGACGTGAGCGAATCGCCGCTTGAAGTGGGCCACCAACACCCACCAAGGATTCGGCGATTTGACTTGGAATCTGTATTGTTTCTGACCTCAGACGTTGGACGGCAGAGGTCATTCCTGGAAGTTGGTTAGCAAGGAGCGTTTGGAGGGTTTTACGAAATCGTAAATCCAGGGCAGCGAGCCTGATCACGCGGCGTCTCTCGTTTTCCCATTTTCCCCCTAAGGCTTGTTCTATTCGGTTACCGACCTCTTCAGCGGCATCTCTCCCAATTGTCTTGGCACACCGATCCTTAATCTCAAAATCATCGATAAGAACTGGTGCGGTGATGCGACTCGACGGTGCGGCGTCACGTAATCTTGAAATCAACGAAGACACATCATCTTGCAGACTTTCCCCGCGCTGACGAATGGCATTAATGACGGGGACCAAAAGGGTCCCTTCACTCAGTTCGGTGAGAAATGGAACAACTTCAC
>JAYYHM010000159.1:0-7447 GCA_036148415.1 Planctomycetota bacterium | reverse complement strand
GAGCGGAAGGTCCAAAAAAACCCCAAGCACAGGCCACCTCCTCTGAGACTGAGGATCCGTCAGAGGCAGCTTCAGATCAATCAGCCCAGGGGTGGGATCAGCCTCACCAGATGCTTGACCTGTCAGACAACGCAACGGGGGAAGAACAGATGTTCGGAGGATGCAGGGTATGAAGCGATTGGTCAATTGGGCGATCACCAACTCACCCGGCATGAATGTTCTCGTCTGCGCTCTCATGCTGGTCGGTGCTCTTGCTCTCTACCAAATGCGACGGGAAGTCTTTCCGGCTTTTGAGTTAGAGATTGTAACGATCAGCGTTCCCTACCCGGGTGCTACTCCACAAGACTGCGAAGAAGCAATCTGTCAAAAAATCGAGGAAGCGATCCGCTCACTGGATGGCATCAAAAAAGTGACGTCCATCGCCCAGGAGGGCAGTGGTGTTGTTCTGGCTGAATTACGCAGCGATATCCAAAACGTTCAGAAGGTTATGTCGGAGATCGATCGAGAGATTGACCGTATCCCCAGCTTTCCTGCTCTTTCCGAAGATCCCCAGATTCAGCAAGTGACTTTCCGTGAGGCCGCCATTCGGATTGGCATCATCGGCCCGCCAGATACCTCAGCAGACGGCGAACGAAAACTGAGGGAAGTGGCTGAAATTGTCAGGGATGACATCCTTAATCTTCCGGCGGTTTCTTCCGCATCCATTAAGGGAACTCGGCCCTATCAAATTGACGTTGAAATACCCGAAGCTACGCTTCGCAGCTATGGCCTATCGTTGAGCAAGGTTGCCGGAATGATTCGGAACCAGAACATTGAGCTTCCAGGTGGACAGCTTAAATCGGAAGGCCAGGAGATTCTTTTAAGAGCCAAGAACAAAAGTCGTGTGGGCGAAGAAATTGGCAAGATTCCATTGGTGACGCAGAATAACGGTGTTGTCCTGACCGTCAATGATTTAGGAACAGTTCAGGACGGCTTTCAAGATGTCACATCTGCGGGTGAGATCAATGGCGAACCCGCTATGGTCGTGAATGTAGAGCGGACCAAAGAAGAAGACCTATTAGCCATGGTTGACATGGTGCGTGAATATGCATCAACGAAAAAACTACCCTCTGGCTATCGCTTCATTCTTTGGGGTGACAGTAGCGCAGAGGTGAGGGGCCGACTAGAATTGCTGCTGAGGAATGGTTGGCAGGGGTTATTTTTAGTTTTCCTAGTCTTGAGCCTTTTCCTTGAAACCCGTTTGGCTTTCTGGGTTGCCTTGGGAATTCCTATCTCAATCCTTGGAGCTGGCGTCGCGCTCTCGCTGGGTGATCAAACACTCAATATGCTGAGCCTTTTTTCTTTCCTGGTTGCTTTGGGGATTGTCGTCGATGATGCAATTGTCATTGGTGAGAACATCTATGAACACATGCAACGAGGCAAGAGCCGTGTTCAAGCAGCCATCGATGGAACGGTCGAAGTCATCCCCAGCGTTGCTGCCTCCGTTTCCACCACTATCATCGCGTTTGCCCCCATGTTTTTTGTATCAGGGGTCATGGGAAAGTTTATGGCCGTGATTCCATTTGCGGTGATAGCGATGCTAGCGATCTCACTGCTGGAGAGTATTTTCGTCTTACCTTGCCATTTGGCTTATTCACACAGTGGATTTTTCCGAGTGCTGAACATTTTCCTTTACCCATTACGCCCCATCGGGATCACTCTGAGGGCTGCCAGCCAACTCGCAGGAAAATCGTTAATCCTCTGCAGAAATCGAATTTACTCACCGGTGTTAAGTTTCTCTCTTCGATCACCAGTCGTCCCTTTAGCCACCTCCGTTGCACTTTTTGTCATCACCATTGGATGCTTACGGGGAGGGGTTGTCACTTACATTCTTTTCCCGAAGTCAGACAATAATAATCTACAAGCCACGGTCTCTTTCCCCGATGGCACCACCGCAGCTGAAACAGATCTCGCAACCCGACAAATCGAAGAAGCGATTAGAAGAATCAATTCAAAAGTCGGAGCAGAGAGAGCCAATCGAGACGGGACTTTAGCAACCGAAATTTTTCCACAGGAAGACGGAGAAGCGATTGGTCCGGTCCGGATGACTTTTCGTGACTTAGGAACGATCAGTAATTTGCAGAATCCTGCTGGTGGCGGTGGATCAGGAAGCCATGTGGGACAGGTATTTGCTGAATTGTTTGATACCGAAATTAGGGAGATCCACAGCGATAAGCTTTTAGCAATGTGGAGAGAAGAGGTGGGAGAAATCCCTGGGGCGGAACGAATCACCTATGGATCAGTGGGCGTGGGTCCGGGAGGTAAACCGATTGAGTTCAAGCTTCTGGCTCAGGGTGAATATATTGACCAATTGGTTGAAGCCACCGAATCCATGAAGAAGAGATTGGGCGAATTTGCTGGAGTCTTTGACATCGCTGACGACAATACCCCAGGGAAGTGGGAGTTCCAATTTCGAGTCAATGACCGAGCGATCTCAACCGGTGTAACCCCCATGGAACTGGGTGAAACCGTCCGAAATACCTACTTCGGCTCCGAGGTGATGAGGCTGCAACGCGGGCGGCACGAAGTCAAATTGATGGTTCGCTACCCCAAAGAAGAACGGGGTAGCCTTGTCGATTTTCGAGAAATTCGTGTACGCACAAATGACGGTGAAGAGAGACCCATCACCGAATTGGCGGAAGTAAACCTCAGTCGTGGATTCTCTGAAATCAATCGCGTCGACCAGATGCGTTCAGTCACCATATCTGCGGACCTTGATGAGACCACGGCCAATGGGGATTTGATCATCACTGAATTGCAGCGAAGTTTTGTACCGGAGTTGAAGGAGCGATTCCCTCAAGTAGGCATTCGCTGGGAAGGCCAGCGGGAACAGAGCAATGAATCGGTAGGCAGTCTGATGGTGGGCTTTGGTGTCGCAATCTTGGCGATGTATGTTCTGCTAGTCCTGCAATTCCGCAGTTACGTTCAACCGCTCCTAATTTTGGCAATCGTACCCTTCGGAATGATTGGTGCTGTCTGGGGCCATGCTGCTCTAGGAATCCCACTTACGTTATTCAGCATGTTTGGCTTGGTAGCCTTGTCTGGCGTGGTGATCAACGACTCCATCGTCTTGATTGACTTTCTTAACACACGCGTCCGCGATGGCATTGGTATCACCGAGTCGCTGATGCAAGCTGGGGAGCGTCGATTTCGACCTATCATGCTCACCAGCATGACCACGATAGCGGGATTGATTCCCCTCATGCTGGAGAAATCTTTTCAGGCACAACTGATGATTCCAATGGCAGCCAGCCTAGCCTTTGGATTGATGCTGGCTACATTCCTTGTCCTCATCCTTGTTCCGGTTTTCTACATGATGTACTACCAGACAGCACGGTTTTTCGGTTTCGTCGAAAACAACGGGATTAAAAAAGCTTAAGCAAGTGTTGTCTGGTGAAATTCCATTAGAACTCGCTTAACAAGCCGCTTTGGAAAACCAAGACGGACTCGATTGCGAAGTCATCGAAAAAATTGCGTTCACTCAGAAATTAGTTCATCCGTGATGTTTAGATTCGTACTCACGTTTTGAACATCATCATGTTCATCGAGTGCTTCGAGCAATTTCAGAACTTGTTTCCCCACGGTGGGGTCAGCGTCAACGGTAGTTTGGGGCAGCCGTGTCACTTCTTTGATCTCTGGAGTCAGCGAAGCTTCTTCGAACGCCCCACTTAGGTCATCAAAAAAATCTGGTGCACAAGTGACCTGAAATTTACTCTCGTCGGTCGACTCCACATCATCCCCTCCATGCTCGAGCGCAACCTCCATTAACTGCTCCTCGTCGACCGTTGCCGCATCGAAGACGAATAGCCCCTTTCGCTCGAACAGGTACGAGACACATCCTGTTTTGCCAACTTCACCGCCAGCTTTAGAAAAAAGGGACTTCATCTCTGGCCCAGTTCGGTTGCGATTGTCCGTCAAGGTCTCTGCCATGACAGCGACGCCTCCCGGTCCATAGCCCTCGTAGATGATCTCTTCCAAGTCACCACCATCGAGCTCGCCAGTGCCCCGCTTGATCGCTCGCTGGATATTATCTTTTGGCATACTGACCGATTTGGCATCATCAATCGCTTTGCGTAACTTGAGATTGGCAGATGGGTCACCACCACCGGACTTTGCCGCAACAATGATTGCTTTACTCAGCTTGCTCCACAACTTTCCCCGCTGAGCATCCACGCGACCTTTTCGGTGCTGGATATTTGCCCATTTTGAATGTCCTGCCATGAATTTTCCGAAGCAATAAGGCCGAGAGTAATGGATTGTACAACGATGTAGTGGGTGATCACTGGGACCAATGACCTCCTTGGTCCCCAAGGCCTCACTACTTTGGATTTAAAACTGCATCCCTAGCGGGGTTTACGCTTGGTCAACTTACGATTAGAGGATTTCTTTGACGCAGGTTTCTTACTCGCTTTTGCTTTGGTCACTGATACTTTTTTGGTTGCAGTTTTTTTCTTCGCCGTTTTCTTAACTGCTTTCTTTTTGACGGGAGCTTGCTTCTTTGCCTTCTTTTTTGCAGAGGCTTTTTTGGTTGCTGCTTTTTTGGTTGCTGCTTTTTTACTTACAGATTTCTTGGTTGCCGCTTTTTTAGCACTGGTTTTCTTGGCAACTTTTTTTGTCGTCTTCTTCGCCACTTTAGTGGCTTTTTTCTTTGTGGCTTTCTTCACTGCCGTAGCGGCTTTCTTTTTCACTGCTTTGGCTTTCTTCGTTGCCTTAGCCTTCTTGGCAGCTTTCGCGTCACTTTCAGCTTTTGCGACTTTCGCAGCGGCCGCAGCTTTCTCGGCAGCAGCTTTCTCAGCAGCAGCTTTCTCGGCAGCAGCTTTCTTTGCTGCTGCCTTGGCGGCTTTCCTTTCCTCTGCAGCTTTCTCTTCTGCTATACGTTGCCTCTCCGCTTCTTCTGCAGCCGCACGTTCCTCAGCCTTGCGCTGAACCACGCGTTTCTTGGCTGCTTTCTTACTTGCCAACCACTGATCCAGTCGTTTACTTGATCCCTTGCTGACTGCATCCAGTAATTGCCGTGCCGTCTTGTCCTTTGTACTGGTATTTAGGGCCACCGCTGCCTGATGCAACAGACCTGAGAAATCGATCGCCTTATTCTTGGGAATCGCACGCTCAAGCCCCGGGACCTTACCCGCCATCGCCTCCGACTGAGAAGCAATTTCAGTCGACAGCATGATCACCATTGCTGAATAATCCACGGGGATCGCGTGTCCACCGAGACCATTCTGAACTGTGTAATTAAGAACAAACGGAGTCATACCAGGCATTTTTTAAAATTTAGAAACCGCCTTGCCCAGGTTTTCTTTTTTCAAGTGATCAAGATCAAATGTATAAAACTCTTCAAAGATGGCCTGCAGATTACTTTTCAGCCGTCTCGCTGCTTTTTGTGGATCGGGTAAGTTTTCCAAGACTTGGCTGAGTTCGGTGATTGTTGTAACCCGCACCTCGTTCCAGTCAAAGAATTCTTGTTCACATTTTGCCATTCCTTCATCGGCAAGATCAGCCGGTGCATCTTCAAGCAAAGAAGCGTAGAGTACGTGCTCCAACAGTGGCCGGGTGGGTTGTGTCGGTAGAGGCTGATAAAACTTCTTCAAAGCGGTCTGAAGTTTACCAATCAACGAAGCTCGGTTACTTGCTGACATCTTGTAATGGATCTGCAAAAAGGTTTTAAATTGACTTGAAACATGGGAGGGATCAACCCTCGATTTAGATATCTCGATCGTGATAGAGTCAACGGCTGCTCAGCGCGACTCACCAACACCGGATATCACTTGCTGGACTTCAACTGCTCTCATCCTCAGGCGTGGCATCTTCAATCGCCTCGGCACCATCGGCATCCTCTTTCGAATCTGATGCCTTTTCCTGTTTTATTTTCTCCAGAATCTCACCTACCAAAAGTGAGTGCTGAACCCCTTTATCGATTACGAACTGAAGCCTGGGAGTGTGCCGAGTGTCGATCCTGCTTGCGATCTTACTCTGCAGGAAACCGGCTGCATTTTGAAGACCCCGTAACGAAAGTTGTTGCTGAGCCTCGTCGCCCATCACACTTACGGAAACTTTTGCTTCTCGCATATCTGGACTCACCTTTACTCCTACGACCGTTACATCACGAACCCTCGGATCACGCAGTTCAGTCAGGATAGAAGAAGCAACGACTTCTCGAATCGCTTCCCCGGCTTTCAATAATCGTCGACTACTCACAAGTTTCCAGTAAAAAATGAAATGCGTTTGCTTGAATCACTAGGTTTAGTTGATGAATGTCCTGGAAATTTTCTGATTGGAATCATGATGATTCACTGCGGAATCCCTCGACCAGCAGTAATCACTGAACACCTAGAAAATTCTGCCAATCCGGTCTGGGTGAGGATCTGGATCGGAATGAGTTGACCTGCTGCAAATTCCACTTTCTAGATCTGCCAGGTACAGGCTCCCATACCTCGACAATCTATCAAGTGGGCTTTCTTCACGAAGGCACTACCCACTTGGATAAGCAAGACTAGTCCAATGTCCTCGCTACCTCTTCAATTCGGTATGCTTCCAACATGTCATCTTGTTTGACATCGTTAAAGCCTTGAAGACGAATACCACACTCCATCCCTCGCGGAACTTCCTTAACGTCCTCTTTAATCCGCTTCAGCGAGTCAAGGCCGTAATCGCCGATTGTGCGACCATCTCGGTTGACCCGAATTCGACAGCCACGCTGAATTGAACCCTGAGCAACATAACAGCCAGCAATGGTACCGACCCGACTGATACTGAATACTTGCTTGACGACTGCACGTCCGAGTTCGACAACTCGTTCTTCAGGCTTCAATCTACCTTCGATCATTGCCTTGATGTCATCGGTCAGCTTGTAGATGACATCATACCTCCTAACTTCGACGTTTCGCTCATCCGCCAATGACCTCGCCTGCTCGTCAGGGATCACATTGAAGGCCGCAATCACAGCGTCAGACGCAGAGGCCAATGTAACATCGGCAAGCGTCACTCCGCCTACGCTTCTTTGAAGGACGCGAATCTCGACTTCAGGATTATCCAGCTTACTCAATTCTTTATCGATCGCCTCAAGCGACCCCTTCACATCTGCTCGAACAATCAAATTCAACTTGGCTTTTTCTTCCTGCTGACCAAGCCGTCCCTCCTGCAACATGGCTTGGAAATTTTCGAAAGAAACTTTCGTCGAGACACCACTCAAGCTCTCTTCACTTGAGGTCCTTGCACGATCCGCAGCGATTTCACGCGCCTTGCTGATATCGTCAAGAACATGGAACCTCTCACCCGCTCCCGGTGGCTGATCAAAACCCATCACACTCACCGGAGTACTGGGACCCGCCTCAGTGATTGCCTGACCGGTGAGGGTATCCGACATCGCTCGAACGCGTCCGTGGGACGAGCCACAGACCACGATGTC
>JAYYHM010000158.1:0-4371 GCA_036148415.1 Planctomycetota bacterium | reverse complement strand
AAGCATCTGGATCCCGCGGTTGCAGGCCGTCTGGATTCCGTAGCGAGGCTTGAGAACTCTCTGATTTTATTACTGCGAACAGAAAAGCTTAAAGACATCCGCCAGTCGAGAATCAGTCCCCATCCATCCGCACACGAGTTGCGATTCCACGCGGCTTCGGATGGTAGCGTCTTCAATCCGTTAGATCAGGATATTCAGTGAGCATCGTCATGAATAAGTCCAGTTCCAAAGATCGTTTGTTTACCCGTCTTATCGCGTTGGTGACTGGAGAGTTATTACTCACACTCTTGGTTTTATCCATCGCGCCTTTGCTCATACTGGGTATTACTGTCTACCAGTACGTGTCACGCTTGCAAGCTTCGGAAGCTGAGAAAGCATTGGAGCTAGATCGCTTTTCGAAGTCCGCGCAGATTGAACATTATTTCGAATCCATCCATGATCAGGTGCGTATCTTCAGCGAAGACCTCATGGTGATTGAGGCGATGAGAGATTTTACCGCAGCTTACCAGGAATTGGATGCATCGGGATCGATCGATCTGGATGCCTCAGAGAGTACGCTGCGAGAAAGCTTGAAAGATTTTTACTCCACGGAATTTGCCGGTCTCTACAAGAAAGAGACGGAGGAGCGACCTGCAATTGACGCTATCGTCCAGCCGTTGGATAAACGCGCACTCTATCTACAGAACCAATACATCGCACAAAACCAATACCCATTGGGTTCGAAGGATTTGTATGATTCAGCCGATGATGGGACGAGCTATAGCCTGACCCATAGAAAGTACCATCCCAAGCTCAGGAGGTACCGTGAGACCTTTGGTTTCTATGATCTATTCCTGGTCGATGCCGAGACCGGAGCCATCGTCTATTCGGTCTGTAAAGAAGCAGACTATGCCACCTCCCTGCGTCGAGGGCCTTTCGCCAATTCGAACCTAGCTGACGTCTTTGCCGAGGCTGAAAACGCGGGTTGGGGTGACTACGTTTCCTTCTCTGACTATGAAGCATACGAGCCGAGTTTTCGTAATCCCGCGAGTTTTATCGGCTCACCAATTTTCCACGAAGGGAAGAAGATAGGCGTCCTCGTTTTCCAGATGCCCATTGCACAGATCGATGAGATAATGCAGGGCAGTGGAGGAGCTTCCGCAAATGCCGAGATTTATGCCGTTGGATCCGATCATTTGATCCGGAATAATATCCAGAGTGAAGAAGGGTTTGCCGCGAGAATTCTCAAGACGAGAGTCTTTACTGTTGGTTCGCGGGAACCTTTTGGCGAAGAGAACCAATCAGGCGTAGGTCGTTATCCAGGGCGTACTGGCGAGTTAGCACTTCAGAGTTGGGGAAGAGTCGTTGTTCACGCTTCCAGTGGCGGTGATCCTGTGACCTGGGCATTGGTTTCAGAGATACCTGTTGAGATTGTTGAGAAGCCAACGGAGCAGATCTTCTGGTTCACGTTAATCGTTACGGGAGTGTCGGCGGGATTGGTTGGAATCGTTGCGATTGGAATCTCTCGACGCTTTAGCTCTCAACATACAAGGCAGCAGGATTTGGTTCGTGCAATTGGTGACAACATGCAGACCCTTGCGTCGGCCAGCGAAGAGCTTTCCAGCGTGAGCGAGCACATGAGTTCCGCTGCAGAGGAGACGACCGCTCAAGCACGAGTAGTCAGCGAAGCGGCTGATCATGTCAGTGAAAACACACGCAACGTTTCCAGCGGACTCGAGACTTTCAGTGTCTCAGTGAGGGAAGTTGCCACCAGCGCCGGTGAGGCCGCCTTGGTTGCTAATCAAGCGGTCGATATGGCTAAAGTCGCTGATAACTCCATCAACCAATTGGGAGAGAGCAGCCAGAGGATTGGCGAGATCGTATCGGTCATTACATCCATTGCGGAGCAGACCAATCTATTAGCGCTAAATGCCACGATCGAGGCTGCTCGAGCAGGTGAGGCAGGAAAAGGTTTTGCTGTGGTTGCAGGCGAGGTGAAAGAGTTGGCCAAGGAGACCGCTGCGGCTACTAATAATATCCGAGATTCGATTGATCAAATTCGCGGGGATACTCAGAATGCCGTTCAAGCAATCAATGATATTACCAACGTTGTGGACTCCATCTGCCAGCAGGAAAATACCATTGCCAGCGCGGTTGAGGAGCAGACAAGCACGACCTCTGAGATCAGTCGGAACCTTGCAGAATCTGCGGCTGGCACAGCGCAGATTGCTCAAAACATGACTCAGGTTGCCCAAGCTGCTCAGAGCACCGCTGAGGGGGCATCGAACACTCAGGCCGCTGCCTTGGATTTATCTCGCATGGCTTCCAATCTGCAAAGACTGGTAGAAGAGTACAGGGAGGTTTGAGTCGAGGAACCTGGCTGGTGGCTCGTGCATGCAAAAGACGAATCCGATGCCTCGGCTTCACCAAAACAAAAATTTTAGTGGTGACGAATCTGTCCCCAAAACGTTTAACACACAGACGATCAAAACAAGGCTTTTGCTTGGATGCAGAAAAGCCACGGAGAAGCAGTGATGCGTGCATTAGTTATCGATGATTCTCGCCCCATTCGTGGGATCATTGCAAAGATAATGCGCGGACTGAATTTCGAAACCGTTGAAGCCGGTAATGGCAGGGAAGGCTGGGAGATTCTCAGCGAACAAGGTCCATTCGATATCGTGACGGTCAATTGGGAAATGCCTGAAATGGACGGAATGCAATTCGCTAGCAAAGTCCGTCGAACCATGCGTTTTCGGCATATGCCGATGCTGATGATTAGCAGTGTTGATGATCCAGAGAGAATTGGATCAGCAAAAAAACGTGGTGTGGATGATTACCTCATCAAACCTTGCACTCCGGGGGCAATCACCAAAAAACTGAAATCGATGGGTGTTATTGATCCTAACACTGCCGTGCCACTCGATATTTTTGGAAGCAAGTTAGAACAGGATTCCAAGTCAAAAGGGGAGTCGATCGAAAGACCCACTGGATCGATCGACGAGATGGCACAGGATCAACCATGCGTTCCCAAGAAAACCTTGGGCGGATCATCAAAAAAGGTATCACCCTCTTCCGAGCAGAAGGGCGATATACGGGTTCTGATGGTGGAGGATTCTTCCTTTGTCCGTAACGTAATCAAATCCACACTGGATTCTATCGAGGGATTTTGTGTCATTGGTGGCGCGGTGGACGGAGTGGAGGGTTTGGAGCTCATTGAATCCCTGCAGCCAGACGTCGTGCTCTTGGATATTGAGATGCCAAGGATGGACGGTCTGGAGATGCTTCGCGAGATGAGAAAATTGGGACGCAGGCTTCCGGTGGTCATGTTCAGCTCCAGGACAGAGCGGGGAGCGAAAGCAACCACCGATGCGTTACTCATTGGGGCCAAAGATTTCGTGTTCAAACCGGGTGGCCAGAGAATGAGCGATCTTGAAGCGGGTGAGTCCGCGATTCGAAACGAAATTGCCCCGCGTTTGAAATGGATTTGCGAAAGGGAGCGAGCCAAGATTAGCAAGACGTTGAGTAAAACGGATACAAAGAAAGAGGGCACACCCCTCACCGCTGCGTTGTTGAAACCAATCGATTTGGTTGTAATCGCTGCAAGCACTGGCGGACCGGCTGCCTTGGCCAGCCTTCTCCGATGCGAGGCTTTGAAAGAAACCTTGCGCAAGCCAGTTTTGATCGTTCAACACATGCCAGCCGTCTTCACCAAGTATCTCGCTTCTCGGCTTGCCGAAGAAACGGGCTTAGACATCGCTGAAGCCAGGGAAGGGGAGACTTTGAAACCGGGGATGATTCGAATCGCGCCCGGTGGAAATCATTTGGTGGTAAATCGGACACTCAGAGAATACACGACCTCGATCAATCGGGCAGATCCTGTGAATTCATGCCGTCCGTCGGCGGACGTGCTCTTCCATTCTGCAGCGGACGCTGTTAGCGGTGGTGTTCTTGCAGTGATGATGACGGGAATGGGACACGACGGCCGCGACGGCTGTCGTGCAATTCGAGAGGCCGGTGGAGCCGTGATCGCCCAGGACGAGCTCACCAGTATTGTTTGGGGAATGCCCGGCAGCGTGGTTGCTGAGGGACTTGCCAATCACGTGATGGGTCTAGAACAGATTGGAAACAAGATTAGCTCTTACCTGAAGGTGGGAGCATGAACCCGGAGCACTTCTCAAAGATGACACTCTCGCCAGAAGATTTTGGACTCGTGCAGTCCATGCTGTCCCAACGCGTTGGCATTTCGCTGACCGCGGGAAAGGAATATCTCGTAGTCAACCGATTGTCGCCCCTGGTAGATGCATTCGATTTTGATTCGCTTCATGGACTTATTCAGTCGCTTAACCGAGGTAACAACATTGAGCTCTGGGATGAAGTGGTCGATGTATTAGC
>JAYYHM010000157.1:0-3133 GCA_036148415.1 Planctomycetota bacterium | reverse complement strand
GATCTGCGAATTCGAGTTCAGGTTGATGACAGAACCGGTAGCTTTGTCAGCAAGTGACAATGCGAAAGATTGTGTTGCCAACGAATTCACATAAGTCGACATTCCTTGTCCGCGAATCTCTGCTCCCTCGGTTGCAGTGATTTGCTGAACTTGAGGAAGGCCGAACTCGGAAAGATCAGCGGCGAAGCAAGGTGTTGCAAGAGCAACAGCAAAAAGAAAACTCAAAACCTTCATGGAGGTTACTCCCTGTAAAAACAATTAGGTGTTGCAGACACCAATAAACGTGTCTGTGGGAAACAATTGCGATGGGCAAGAGCCCATGTCGTTCAAGGGAGCTAGCGAGGTACTAGTTCATTTTTTTAACTCGTTCCGGCACTTTCCACGATTTCTAGTACTTTTTTGACACGGCAAAACCGGACCATTCGGACTCATCTTTGCAAAGCGATAAGCTGAGTTCAGCCTGTAACAAATGCAGGTTTTGGCCCGTTTTTCAGCCTCGTTTCAACTTTGTGATCTCTAGCTTTTATGCGAGAACACCTCTGAGGGACGCATCGATCATTCGCATTAATCTTCAGATTTGGGCCTCAACGAATCTATCGGTGGCAGCAGGACGCGGTTGCACGTCGACTTCAGGAATCGTCGGAACAAATGAAATAACAACGAGAGACGCTGCTTGACACCGCTCTAGCCTGTGGATCACGGCTCATCCGAACAATAACCTCTCGAGGTTGAGTGCCCCACTCGCCTCACTAATCGGCACAGTCGTCAAAACACGCTCAGCAACCAGATCGTCGTTCCCGTTCCCAGCTAATGGCCTTAGCTATGTCCGGTTTTCGCTCGATATCCAAAGTCAGCGGGTGATATGTACTCGTGCACGGACTAATGCTCCAAGAAGAAGTTTCTCTCCATCACGATCGATTGAACATGAAATCATTCATCAACATCGCAACAGTCTGCCTGGGACTAGCGATTTCCTTCACGGCACACGGACAAGATGGTTTCAAAGTCACTCAAGATGACTCCACCCTACTTGCGCAATTCGGACTCGCGAGCATCCAACCAATCCAAAAATCTAACGCCGCAAATGTACGCGGAGAGGGTGGAGTGGCTCGAACCAATGGGTTCAGTTTCGTGAGTGGGATTTTGGTCGACCCCAACACAACTAGTAATATTTTCGGTTTGGATGCCAACTCAGCCTTCTCCCTGCTAACTCTCGAAGACCCACTCCGCCCAGCGGATCCCGTTCATCAGCACCAATCGCAATTGGAGCTCGAGCTGTCTGTAGAAACCTATTTCTCCAATATCATCGGCGGAGCGGGCGGTGCGGCGGCCGCTTACTTTAGGTAACCGAAGTCTTGGCAGTTGCCAACAGCATTTTCACTTTTGACATGCCTATTCTACACGGAGTAAGGCTTCACACCTGAATTCAGCTTAGGTGGTTATTCATTAGCTGATGCTGAAAACAAGTCGCGATTGTCTTGGACGGAAGAATAGGAGACGCGACTAGGGCTGAATCGGTAATCGAGGACAACCTCCTGACGAGATGCGTGAGCGTTGGGATACCCGTAGCCGCTCGAAATAAAATGAAACGCAGTTCCGAGATTGGTCAGGTAAGGAGCGAAGATTCGCATCTCCTCGAGATCAAGCGTTCCACTCCTACGCAGCCAGTCCACTGGTGTTAGTCGATTTTCTGCTGTGTTATTCCGATTCGCGCGGGCATCAATTCCGAGGTTCTCTCTATTGAGTATAATTCGGTCAGCCACTTCAATCTGCATTCCCGGGACAGCACAAAGCACTTCCATGGGAGCACGATTCACGTTCACGTGAGCAGCGATTGAAGTACCCCGGACAAAGCTAAGTTCCTGATTGAGATCGGGAAGTGCCTCGCTGTAAGTACTTTCATTATCTGGCCACGGGCTCTCAATCAACAGAGACCCTTCCTCGCTTGGATATTCCACCGCGACTCCGATCAGATCATAGGGACTGCGAATTAAAAACATTCCGCGACCGGTTATCTTCAGGGGCCCTCTATTCTCAATGCTCCTCGGTGAATCCAAATCACCATTCGTGTCATCAACTTTTTTGTTCTGACGTTCCGCTCTTTGTCTTGTTTCTTCTTCCTTATCGACAGCAAAATCATCCTGAGCAAGTAGTGTCTTGTCTTTGGGGCCCACCAAACGATAGGCAACAATATAAGTAGCTACTTTTGGATTAAACCTGTCGTTCAATTGATCATAGAGATCCACAAGGTCATCTTGATTCATCAGGATTCGACCATTTCCCTCTGCGTTATAGAGAGAAGGACCACCGTAGACGGAAAAAAACATGGCAAGATGAGTTTGACTTACCTTCGGACTTGAAGCCGAGACAACTGCTGCATTGGATAGGTCATGAGGATCCGGTGAGGTCTTCCATGTCGATCTTCCTGTAGCACCGTACAAGATTTCTGGCGTGATACCTCGAACCCCCAGAAGATCATCGAGATGATCAAGACGTTCATTGCGTGCTACGCGATTTGGTTCCTTGGATTGATAGTAGGAAGATTCAGCACCAAATTCACGTTGAATCTCATCCTCATCCATCCAATCGAGAATCGAATCCGCGATCACTAGTGTCACCCCAGGAATGCACATCAGCATTCTGCGTGCTTCGGGTGAATAGACTGGCTCTAAGGGTATCTGATTCAGATTCAGCTTGCAGGATTCGTCGTAGACGCCGGGACTCCACAGTTGATTCTTTTCATCCCAGTAGGAGATCTCAAAGAATCCCATACTTTTATTGTCCGAAAACTCCACCTCACCCCGCCAACGATCAGGCCATGCTTTACCTGGATTTTCATGGAGCCTAGCTGATTGAATTTTTGCCGTTGTGTAAGCTATACCGGACTCCGACAAACTGAATGCACAACGTGCCTGTACTGCTCCGGTTGAAGCAACGTTGGAGATCAACATACGTTCTGAGAAGAGATAAGCTGCTGAAATGAGAATCAGTAGCAGCACGCAAACAACAAGCATCAGGAACCCAGTTCTGGGTTGATGAAAAGCATGGCACTTCGAAAATGAGTTCCCAGTGAAGCAATTCTTGCTTGGTTTCACTGGGTTGCGATAAGTCATTAGTACGCTCGAATAAGACT
>JAYYHM010000156.1:0-4895 GCA_036148415.1 Planctomycetota bacterium | reverse complement strand
TCCCCCCTAACCCAACGGAGAGTTATCAATGTCGAGGGGCAATGGGATTATGCACGGTCAAACGGAGCCATCCATTGGCTTGGCATCAATGAACTACAGGACGACTGGAGGTATTATCAGCGATATGACGTTGTGATCATTCACTCCGAAACGTTCCAACAACTTTGGCGGAAGCGTGATCCTTGCTTCACAGCGATCCATCAATGGCAACTTCTCGGTGGTATTCTTGTTGTGCTGGACGCTCCCCCTCGCAGCATGACTTCCCTCGGCCAAAACTCCACCTCCTCGTATGCAAGAACTCCCCAATCTTCATCGGTGAGAAAAACGGTTGACGTTTTGATTCAAGAGGAACTCAGACGGTTGCTGGAACACATGAAGCAAACCTTACCGGACGCTGAGATTGCAGTCCCCTTTGGACAGCTTTTCGTCTTGAACGAAAAGGGGGAAAAAAGCTCCCTTTTTCATGTGCACCAAAAAGCAGAACAGCAGGATGATGATCCGCCGTCATATATTTCCGAGTTTCGCGTCGATCCGGTATCGACCGAAGCTACACCGACTGAACTGGCAGAATTCAGACAGGTAAGCTTGATTTATCACTCCTTACGAATGCAAAGGAATTTCTTCGATTTCTACAACGAGGTCGATGATTTCTATCCCATCTCCAAAGCGTCAGAATTTTTGGGACGGTATCCGGGCGAATCGAGTTTGGGTACCGTGCAGGAGGTTGGCATGGGATCTCGGATCTTCATGAAAGACAGCGTCCTACCACGTCGGATCCAATGGGAGATGATTAAGCGACTCGCAATAGATAAATCTTCACCAACACTGAGACGTGGGGTTGACCCACTCGCAGGTAGCGATCGTTTTCTAGATTGGCGGATTCCCGGCATCTCGGAACCTCCGGTCTACACCTTCATTGGGTTTCTATCCACTTTCTTTTTACTTGTCGGCCCCGTTGCGTACTGGCAAACCAAACGCATCGGCCGCCCTTACTTGATGTTTGCCATCGCACCGATACTCACGTTGATCACGACCCTGTCGATGCTCGGATACAGCATCATCGCAGATGGCTTTGGATCCCATGCTCGGATCAGGCAAATCACTTGGGTAGACGGCGTCACCGGAGAAGGCGTCGAGCGAATTCGTTCGACCTACTTCACAGGATCTAAACAACAGCAACTTTTAAGGTTCCCGAAGCAAGCAGAAATATTTCCCTACCTGGATCGAGGTGGTGCAAGATGGGAGGATATCACTGCGATGGAAGCCGAGATATTAGGAAAAGTGAAGATTTTAGAGAGTGCACAATTCCTCAGCGCTGACTCACTGCCATCTCGAGATCAACGGCAATTCATCTCACACCATCCGAGACCTGCAATCGGTGCGTTAGAAATTCAGCAGGACAAACCCAACAGTGTTCCGGTCAACATCGACGCATCACAACCTAATGCAAGTTTCAATGCATCGAATGTGATGAACGTTCCCGAAATTGAGCCTAAGTTAACGGACAGTTTTCCTTTCCCACTGACTTCGGTGATCGTGCGAGACACTTTTGGTAATCATTGGTACATTCCGAAACTCGACCCTAATCAGTCAGCAACCGCCTCTGCGTTACCCCCCCGAGACGCTTCTCAAAAACTAGGTGAACTGTACACTTCACATCGGCCAATCGGTTCCACTGGTGCATCCAATTCGAGTGGTAGCACGAGAGCTCGGACCCTCAGTGATTTCGCTCTGGAATACCGGTCCATATTGGGAGCACGTGATGTTTCCCTGGATGGCTTATTGGAAGATTGGCTTCAATATTATTTACTCACATTGGGTGAACTGCCCGAGTTACATTTTGTTGCAACCGCAGAGATTACCGAAGATGCAGTTGCGATCGAAGGCTGTGAGATTGAAGCCAGTGTTCACTATGTTGCGGGGACACTCCGATGAATTCGACAAAGCCCGCCGCACAGACGTTAGCCTCCGTTCATCAATCTAATCATGAAGCGATCGAACTGCGTCGGTTACATCGATTTTTTGGTGACACCAAAGCGGTCAATGACATCTCGTTCACCGTCTCTCGTGGTCAGGTCTACGGCTACATCGGGCCCAATGGTGCTGGAAAAACCACGTCAATGCGAATCCTCTCCACACTGGATCTACCGAGTTACGGTGATGCTTTCATTGACGGATTTTCGGTGATCAATGACCCCGAGTTTGTGCGACAGAGATTAGGTTTCATGCCTGATTCATTTGGAACCTATCGAGACGTGAGTTGTGTTGAATACCTTGACTTCTTCGCCCGCGCTTATGGGCTAATAGGACGCGAACGTGATAGGCGACTGAGATTTGTGATGGATTTTACCGGCACGCGTGGGATGAAGGAAAAGCCAATCCGTAGTCTCAGTAAAGGCATGAAGCAGCGAGTCTGTCTGGGGCGAGCAATGATTCATGATCCGTCTGTGATGATACTCGATGAACCTGCTGCGGGTCTCGACCCACGCGCTAGAATTCAATTGCGTCAGATGATCCGAGAGCTCGCGAATCAAGGTAAGACTATCTTGATCAGCAGTCACATCCTCACGGAACTTGCAGAGATTTGCGATCAGGTGGGAATCATTGAACAAGGAAAGCTTCTTGCCTCCGGCTCAGTCACCGAAATCCAAACCGAGCGGCAGGAGCGTCGCGAAGTTATCATCCGTGTTTTATCCGATTCAGCTCAAGCCGAAACAAAAATCAAGACACATTTAAACATTAACCATATCCTTGCGGATGGCGATTTGCTTCGATTTGAATTCAAGGGAGATCTAAGTCAGCAAGCGTCCTTCATCCGCTGGCTCATTGAGGAGGAGATCGAGATAGCGGAAGTCAAATCGCATCAAAAGTCACTCGAAGATATTTTCCTCTCGGTAACGGAGGGATTAGTGCAATGATGGATAGCTCGGAATCATCAGAACTAGAAAAGAAAATCGAATCCGCAGCAGAGCTATCGCTTCGAAATTGGCTTGAACGTCTTGATCAATGGTGCCACCAAGTCGGAGATCAGCTCAATCCGATCCTGGTCAAAGAGACGCGACAATCCCTTAAAAGTCGACAATTCATTTTTACGTTTTTCTCGTTGCTGGCAGCCGCACTCGCATGGACCGTGGTGGGTAGCTTGTCGCGCATGCCTCAAATTTACTCAACCCCATCGGCACCCAATTTACTATTAGGGTACTACGCGGTTCTTGCGATCCCAATGCTGATGGTTGTTCCACTTGCGGCTTACCGGTCCCTTGAGGTGGAGATTGATGATGGCACGTTCGAATTACTCTCAATTTCGACTTTAAGTCCATGGCAGATTGTGCTGGGTAAGCTCGCCAGCTCGCTGCTTCAGATCCTTCTCTACTGCGTTGTTCTACTTCCCTGCATGAGCTACGCCTACAGCTTGAGAGGTGTTGATTTAATCGAGATGGCTTTGATCATCTCGGCCGTTCTCGGGTCAGCCGCACTCCTCACAATCCTTGCGATCTTCTTGGCGCCGCTGACTCGATCCCGCACAGGGCGGACCCTTACCTTACTCGCGACGGTCATTACGTTGTTGAGTGCAACAGCTGGGATCTCCTTTTGGATGAGCGATTTAATCCAAAATGGTAATCCATTTCTGGAGAAACAACTATTTCTCGTCGTAGCAGTGTGCGTTTCAAATGGTATCGCTCTCGGTCATCTGTTGCTGACAGCCACCGCTGCGCAATTAACCCCAGAAAGTGAGAATCGATCCACGGCAATAAGAAGATCCCTGCTACTACTAAGTTCTACGATCGTCTTCACCTCCGCCCTGGCCATCGTGACCGAGAACACGTATCCGTCACGTCCCTCCTCCTTATTTAGCCGAGGGGAGATTCTCTATGGAACAAGCATCGCGAGTTGGGTGCTCTGGACGATCACCGGTGGGATGATGGTTGCGGAATCGCCCATTCTTACACCTCGCGTACGAAGAGACCTTCCCGGGAGCATTATCGGTCGAACACTCAGCACGTGGCTCACACCGGGTCCGGTGACTGGTCAGATGTTCGTTAGTATCAATGCAGTGATCTTGGTTTTCTGGTACGGGCACGGGTTGAAATGGCTGGCAAGCCAATTACTTGAAATCAACGCTTACAACGCTGCCGCACGAAAAATCGACAATATTTACGAGCTCAACAGCACGTTTGCAGCATACCTAATCATCACACTCCTTCTGAATCGATGGTTATGCTCTATGATTCGCAGGAAACAGAATATTAGAGTTGAGGTTGGCATCGCGTCGCTCATTGCGATCACCCTTATGATGGTGTTGATCCCATACTCGATAGGTCTACATTTCAATGAATTTCGACCCTACTCCTATTCCACTTGGCAAATCTCGAACTGGTTCTGGACGCTCGCCTCCATCTCTCAGGGAGAAGAGGTTGGCTCTGCACCCCTCTACGTCAAGTCAATCGCATGCATCTGTCTTTTCGGCACGCTCTTGTTCAACGCAAAGCTCACCCAGCCAAGGCGAACAGCGTTACCTAAACGCGTAGCGGAGGAGAATGAAAAAAGTCGTCAGCCGGATGGATAAAATGATATTTTCGGGCCCAATCCGAAAGACTTAAACGAAGCACAAGCACTACTAGATCGTGGAGACAGCGTTCATTAACGGCTGCGTTGATCGATTCAACGCTAGACATCTACGAAGACATATGAAGATGACGTAGAATCTAGGAGAGGGCGCGGGAATCGGTGACAGCGTGACAGAGATCGCCTCCGCAGCTTTATCCACTACCATTTGAATGTTGAGCCATGTCATTCGATCCGAGCCAGCCGAGCCCGGCACAGCCGAATCCCAACGAAAATACTCCACCAGTACGTGCTCGAGTCCCCGATCATGTTGCGGAGGGATGCTTCAG
>JAYYHM010000155.1:0-3141 GCA_036148415.1 Planctomycetota bacterium | reverse complement strand
GCCTTATCGAATGCTTCTTGTCCCCATGGGTACCAGTCCACTGGATTCATCGCATGCTGTAAAAGATAGGGACTCGATTCACTCGCAAGTCGGTTACTACGCTTGGACGATTCAGAATCTTGCTCACCAGATGTATCACTTGTTGAACTCGACGCCCCAGGTTCCTCCTTACTGTTGTCGACGGATTGGGGATTACCACTCTGAGTGACCTCTGTTTGCTGACCGTTTACTGGCATCGCAACGAAACGAACAAAAATAGCCAGACAAATGAAATGAAATCGAAATTTGTACACAGTAGCGAATCCGATAGGGGATAGTGAGAGATTCGTTGGGATTCAATCGCCGAGATTCAGCAAGCAGTCTCGCTGCAAAGAGTATATCGACTGATCACCGAGAATGCTCGATGAATCTATGGTTCGGCGGAGACCACCACCTGATGAATGGCTATGCATCAGGCGAAATTCCCTTGAATGGAAATGCTTGCTAGATTCGAACGGAATTTCCTGATGAACTGTAGTCGAAAAGTTTCAACCGGCACTCAGTCCGACTTTTCCCCTCGGCGAGCTTTGCTTGTACGCTGAATCCGATGCAAATCTTCATCAACCGTAAGCATGCCCCAGTTTAAGGCTCGATCTTGTTCATAACGCTTACCGAGCGTGATTGCAGTATTTGCTTTGGCCATTTCGAATCCGAGATAAAAAGCATGCCCGGGGTCGACGTTGGTTGAAATCTCTTGCTTCAGCAAGCGATCGAATAAACGAAACGGATCACTGTCCGAAATCCACAGCTTCGAGCTGACCAAATGTATCTCACCATCCTGGGCGAAGATACGATAATTATTATCTTTGATCGTCTCGGCGAGAGCGCGAAACATGTCAAGAGAGTATGCCATCAAGCGATCATCTCTCAGCATCACAAGGTCATCGGAAAGACGCTTGGGTGGGACCTGATTGACCTGACTGTAGTGCACTAAACGCCGAGCAATATCGCATTCGCGAACCGAAGTTCTCGCCCAGTTAATTACTTCCGTGGTCAAGATACTGCTAATCTGAAGTTCCTCGCAGATTGCAAGCAGCAGGAGGTTAACGCCCGCTGAATCGACATCGGATAGTTCAGTAACGTTACCAATTCCCATCATCATGGGGAGATCGGGGTATTCAGATCGGATTGTTGCATAGCGAGTCAAGCTTTTCATTAACCCCGCGCCAATTGGCTCCAGAATCGAATCCAAGCGAATCTTCATCCCAGATTTGCACAGGTAATCAATCGTGTCATGGAACGAACGAAGATCTTCTATTGCATCGGGTATCACAACCACTTCACATCCCCAATCCAGAGCTCTCTCCCGATTGGTAGAATTCACAGAAAGTACCAGGCTTGCACCGGCTCGCACGGCATCTGCCACTTCGAGGGGGTCAAAGCTATCGATACTCACCTTGGCACCAAGATCACACACAGCTGATACATAATCAGTAATTTCCAAACATCGGTCCGCAGGGTCACATCCCAAATCGATACGATCGGCTCCATCGCTGATCATTTTTTTGGCAATTCGGACGACCTCTTTGATCGATTTCCTTGGAACATGGTTGATTTCTGAAATGATCTCGATGGTATGGGCTGTCAAATCTTTAACGCTGCTCTGTTCACCGAACAGGTGGGGAATTTCTCGGCAGTCTTTAGGGCCTTTCACAATCGGTATTCCGAACTCTTCTTCGAGAGCATCTAAACCCGATTCGCAGTAGCCCGGAACAATGACATGGGTAACCCCTGCGGGTAAACGAAGATGACGCAGCAGCCACTTTGGTGTGATTAATGCAGCAACAGTAATTGGCATTACGCCAATTGAATAATGAAAGCCAAGATCGCCCGCAGCTTGAGCGACCATCTTCCTTACGGAAGCTTCTGCGAGCTTGCCGGTGACGAAATGATAATGATGTTCTGCTGTTGGTTTTAACATCTTGATTCGAGTGGACTATTTAGAATGGCAAGCCAAGAGTTGATTGGAAACTCTAACGTGGCCAAACCGGAAAAGTGAAGCCAAGAAATGACTAATTGAGATGAACATCATAGCGAGCAACTCTTGACTGGCGATTCATTTTGTAGTCAACTAGAGAGCGACGAGAGATCCGTGATTCTTCAAGTTGTTCTGCAACGAGTTGAACGTGGCCGGGATCTCTCGTTTTTTTATGCGCACATCCTATAAAGTGTGCAGACTTTTAATCGTAAAAAATCAGCCATCAAACCCGAGCAGCAGCGTCGGCATCCACTCTCACTATCCCCATCAACCCAAGACACAAGGCGCAAAAAACGACCACGCTTTCAATGGATTAAAGCGTGGTCGTGTCGATTCATAGCAAGCTAAATCTAATTTCTATAAAGATCAGCTATTCCGAAGGTAAAGAAAGTTTGCAGACCATAGTTGATCAGTTCTTCTTCACACTTGTACTGCAGAATCACATAGTCCCCGGGTTGGATTAGTGGTCGTGCTGAGGGATTGTTGTAAGCCTCCTTCAAATCCACCTCGATAGCAATCTGACCATCACAGTCGGTCTTGCGTAAGATGTAAACAATCCCTGGTGGGACTCCTTGAATCCCCCCAAGGCCGCCAAATCCGCCTCGACCGCCGCCTCCGCCGCGATTTCCACCCATTTGCCCGGTCTGGTAAAGCTGACCAGACATCGCCATCGCACCGAGCACATCCAGATCGTAATCTCGGGGTAGAGGGAATTCGCCTCCTCCGAGTAAACCACCGGTGTAGAAGACCTCGCGTTCCCTCGATTCAATGTAAACGATATCACCGTTCTGAAGCGTCACATCCTCTTCATCGAGAACCGGTACCACGCCGGGCTTCACTCGCAGTGGGATTCGCAGGATCGTAGGATCATCAGGAAGTTCTGGTAAACAGGCACAAGGATCTAGTTTGAACGCTTCACGATAGGCATAGAAGGTTCGCATGAACTCTTCACGCTTACGTTTGTCAGCCTTGCTTGCCCTGAGAATCAAAACCTCGTTTTTGGCTCCCAGACCAGGTAGCCCACCGGTTTCGACAAGGGCATGGAGAACATCATTTTTGTACGCTGGAAGATTCACCGTGGTTCCGCTCGCAGCGTAATCCCGCGCGTTACCTCCATTGGCACC
>JAYYHM010000154.1:0-4011 GCA_036148415.1 Planctomycetota bacterium | reverse complement strand
CTTGGCGTTGGTGATCTTGCGGCTTTTGGAATCGAAATCTGCTACATAGAGTGTACGTCCGGGAACTTTTCGTCTGAATCCTGGCTGAAACTCGAAGCAGACTCGTGTTTCGCTGGTGGAGAGACTGACCCGATCTAGCACGCCCGTTTTGGCTAAGTCACATTCAATGGATTCGAACACTGGCGTGACATTTTCCCCGGGGGTCATCAGGTAATAACCCATCGCTTGACCGGGTGGATTGGATCGTACCAAGATCCGGCCATCAGTCAGGCACGTGTAGGCCCAAGTATGATGTCCCTTGCGGGTGAGAGGAAATTCCTCACCCGGCGTTGCACCCACCTTGCTGGCCATCACCACATAGCCACCAGTCTTCGGATTTTTCCGATTCCAAATCGGGGTGTTCGTGCCGTCACGCGTCCAAGTCTGATTGAAGTCCGTGTGCGTGCCGTCGCTTAGTGGATGAAGTCCTGTCCCATCTGAATTAATGATATGAATGGCCGTTTTCCACTTCGACACATCAGGATCATTTTTCAATCGCCGGAAGAAAACCAGCATATCACCCGTTTTCGACCAAGAGGGTTTGAAGTCATGGTGGCCTGTCGTCAGCGGCTTACTCTCAGGCTCACCATACACATTGACGTGGATTTCACCGTTAACGTAATAGGAACCGCGCAGGCTCTTGTTGTCCACGGAGTCTAGGGTGTGATCACGCTCCTCTGCTGCGAGAGCACTTGCTAACGCAAGGCATGCGGTTATGGACAAAAAAGGAATTGCGAGACAGTTCATTGTGTGATTTCTCCGTTCAGCAAGATCAGTTCAACTTCCGTGACCTCAAGTCCACTTGGCGTATCGGTGTGGGTGCATACCCATATCTTATTATGTATTAAATCAATAGGACTCACTGTTAGTTCATCCTCCCGATCACAAAAGCTGCCTCGGGTTGAATAATCATTGGGGGATACCGGTATTTCCATCTTTAATATTGTAACCCTCGATTGGTCGCGAGGTATTAAGGCAATTGACTTCTGTGCCGCCGTTTGTTCAGGCGTTGCAGGTATCCATTTTCCATAGTCGCTACTTCTGAGATGGAGCTTGCTATTTCATGAGGAAACCGAGATCAGCATCAGGAGAGGAGATGATCTATCGGTAAGTTCAGTCTTCAGGCTGTGATGGCGTGTTCCGGGATGGTGTCTTGGACAGTCGGACCTGTATGAATACTCAGCAGCTTAGGTTTATCATGTAATCAAGGAATGACAAACGGAATCAAAACGATAGAATATCGCCCAGCCTTCCCGTGATCCTTTCTACTGTCATCCTGAAGTGATCCTCTTTAATGCTTAAACTCCGATGTACCGTTAGAAATTGTGGACGGCCGCTGGAGTCGAAGAGCACTGCTGGCGGCAGAACAGGACTCGGATGTGCTGGTGGTCACCATTTTGACCAAGCTAAAGAAGGGTATTGGAATCTCACGCAACCCCAGGACAAGAAATCACTGAATCCTGGCGATAATCGAGATGCTGTTCTTGCGAGGCATCGTTGGCTTCAGCGTGGACATTCAGTCAGCTTAGCTCAATCGATACGTGACTGGGTAACGGGCTCTGGCGAACAGCCGACCGTTCTCGATCTCGGATGTGGGGATGGTTCCTTTGGTCCATTGGTTTTTCCTGATCAGCCGGAAGGTTACTGTGGGATCGATCTATCCAAACCCGCCATAAAACTTGCATCGAGGCACTGGCCTGCAGCAACTTGGGTACTGGCAAACGCTGATCGCGGATTGCCGGTGATGGATTCCAGCGTGGATTTCGTTATGTCTCTGTTTGGCCGAAGACCGGTTTCGGAGATCAAGCGAGTACTGAAACCTTCGGGATGCTGTATTGCTGCGGTTCCCGCAGAGGACGATTTGATTGAACTACGCGAGGTAGTGCAATCGCGTGGTGATCGCCGTAGTCGTGTTGATGCGATTTTGGAGGAAATGCAAGAGTTTGGCTTACGATGCGTAGAGCGGAAACAGTGGAGGGCATCGGTGGAGATTGTTCAGGAAGAGATCGAGGATGCCTTAGCGATGACTTACCGAGCAAGGCGGCGGTCAGAAAAAAGCCGTATCACCTCCATCGATCGCAGCAATGTCACACTCTCTGCTGATCTCATGCGATTTACATTGGGCTGAATGGAATCTCGATGTTGGCAACTGTTGTCTATCTCCTCACTCGACTCAATAGGACAACTTCGTCCCACGAGTTCGACCAGCCGATGTAGTGCACCTTGACGCGGCCGTTGGTCAAAATCTGTGGGATAGAAGCTTTGTACCAACTGCCTGACTACTCCACTTCCATCTGATCTCCAACGCTATATAAGAAACGCATCGTTCCGGTTTATCTGGGCCTGTTTGAGTCACTGAGATCTGCAGTCCGATGCTGGCGATTTCCATTGAATTCGCTTTTCCGCATGAAGATTGCAGACTTTCTGTATGATATACGAAGTTTGAGAGTTCAGCACTAAACGAAACGAACCCCAGAGAGTATCACGGATGTTATTCACCAAAAAATGGCAAACAAGTATCGCCATCACGGTCGTCATCGTATCTCTGGGCCTTAACGTGGCAACGGCTAACGATTGGCCCACCTATCGACATGACTCTGGAAGGACCGGATTTACCAACGCCGCGTTACCGGTCGATCTGACTTTGTCTTGGAGTCGGCAATTACCCGAACTCGATCCAGCGTTTCATGATACGCGACTTCAATTTGATGCCGGTTACGAACCTGTTTGTTCAAACGGGATTTTGCTGCTAGCGAGTTCCTGGTCGGATTCTGTCACTGCCTACGAAGCGATTACCGGCCGCGAGCTTTGGCGTTTTTCTACCAACGGTCCGGTGAGGTTGGCTCCGGTTGTTGAAGGAGACCGAGTCTGTTTCGGTTCTGATGATGGATATTTCTATTGCCTTGATCTTGTGACAGGGGATTTGGAGTGGAAGCACCGTGCCGTCCCTAGTGGGCGAATGCTACTGGGTAATCGACGCCTGATCTCCGTGTGGCCGGTGCGTGGCGGACCCGTTGGTCAAGATGGAATTATCTATTTTGCAGCGGGTGTTTGGCCCTTTGAAGGTGTTTTTGTCTACGCGATGGAAATTGCAACGGGAAGAGTGTTGTGGCGTAATGAGGAGATGGGACATCGGTATGGTCAGCAGCCACATAATACGAAGGCAATCGGTGGTCTAGCGCCTCAAGGCTATCTGGTAATTGACGGAGATGAGCTCATTGTGCCGTGCTCCAATGCGTATCCTGCCAGGCTCAATCGACTTACTGGGCAATTGATTAGTTTCGAACTGCCTAGCTCAGGACGAGAACCGGGCGGATGGTTCGCAGCGCTGGACCTGGAAGATGCACGCGCCCTGCGACGCGGCAAACTTACTTTCGATGATTTGGTCAATCGCCAACAACATGAAGACGGGCCTCGGAAGGCTGGGGGAGGCGAGTCCGGTATCAGCAGAAAAATCAGCGTTGGCGACGCTCCGTTAGATTTTGATGCCCCGCCGATTGAGGTGGAGGGAAAGGTTCACTCAATGGCTTTCGCCTCCAGTTGTCTTTTCGTGACAACCCAAGAAGGCGTGATCTATTGCTTTACCGCCAAAGATGAAACACAGGAAGCCAAGCCTAAGTACTGGAAGGTAGACCAAAAAACTTTAGTGTTAAGGCGCTCGGCCAGAGAGGAAGCCGCAACCATCAAGACATTAAGCGGCAGCCAGTACGGAATCGCAATCGTGGTTGGTTTGGTAGACGGTTCTTTCTTGGAAGCTTTGGTGGTCGATACCCAATATCAAATTATCGCATTGGATGATGACCCTGAGCTGGTGGCACAATTACGAGCTAAGTTTCAAAAAGCAGGGGTAGGAAGCCAGAGAGTTGCCGTATGCGAAGTGGATCTCGACAGTGTTGAACTTCCTCCGTACCTCTCCACCATTCTGACCACGGAGAGGGACGGTCGTGCTCTCGGTAAGTTTCTGCAGACCCT
>JAYYHM010000153.1:0-10558 GCA_036148415.1 Planctomycetota bacterium | reverse complement strand
GCGACCATGAATGATTAAATCACCCTGCGTGATGTTACGCAGCGACCGATAACGTTTAGACCTTATTACTCGTGAACCCCATCAATTGAAATGACCTCCACCGAAGGTAAGAAAGAAAAAACAGATGTGGGTAGTTACTTTATTTCTAACTATCCACCTTACAGTCAGTGGACTAACGAGAAACTGCCGGAGGTCGACAAGGCTTTAGGCTCTGCTTCCACTGAGCAGACCCCACTTGGGCTTTATCTTCATATTCCTTTCTGCCGTAAACGTTGTAAGTTCTGCTACTTCAAAGTCTTTACGGACGTGAAAGCGGCTGAAGTTCAACGCTATGTTGATGCGTTATGTAACGAGATTTCGCTTGTGAGCAAATTACCGGTTATGAGCGAACGCCCTTTCCGTTTTGTCTACTTTGGAGGGGGAACTCCCAGTTTTCTTTCGCCAAAACAACTGACCAAGTTGGCCGATCGATTGCGTGAACACATCACATGGGATGGAGCAGAGGAAGTCACCTTTGAATGTGAACCGGGAACTCTCAGCGAGACGAAGGTAAAAACCCTGAAAAACGAAATGGGTGTTACTCGACTCAGCTTAGGTGTAGAGAATTTTTCAGATTCACTTCTCGAACTCAATGGTCGTGCTCATCTTTCTAAGGAAGTTCATCGTGCTTGGGAGTGGATTGAAAATGCTAATTTTCCCAACGTGAACATTGATCTGATTTCAGGAATGGTTGGCGAAACCTGGGACAATTGGAAAGAGAATGTGACTAAGACACTCGAATTGTCACCGGAGAGTGTGACGATCTACCAGATGGAGCTGCCCTATAACACCGTTTTCAGCAAAGATATCCTCGGCAATCAGATTGAAAGTCCGGTTGCGGATTGGGAGACTAAGAGAGCATGGGTTGAGTATGCTTTTGATCAATTCAAATCTGCGGGGTACAGCGTTAGCAGTGCATATACGGTGGTGAAAGATCCGAGCAAGGTAAATTTCAGCTATCGAGATAATCTCTGGATGGGGGCAGATCTTTTGGCTACTGGAGTTGCGAGTTTTGGGCACGCCAATGGCGTACACTATCAGAATCTTGCGGACCTTGAACGCTACTATCAGGAAATCGAAAGTAATGAAAGGTTACCACTAGGAAGAGGCTTTGTGCCGACAACCCATCAACGGTTGATCCGTGAATTGATTCTGCTTTTGAAAAGAGGTTACTTGGATGTTTCTTACTTCCAGGAGAAATTCGATGTTGATATCACCGAAGTTTTCAGCGACCAGTGGGCAGCTCTTAGGGAGGATGGTGATGCCGTGGTGCAGGGTAATTTGATAGAGCTAACGCAGCAGGGACTGCTGCGAGTCGATGGATTACTCAACGCGTTCTTTGAGCCTCAATTTCGCGGGGTCCGGTACACGTGAGCGAGCAGTCTAAAACGGAAGCGTCAACGATCGAAGCGGATGGGTCGTTCAGCTTTATGATGGGTGAGTTTCGAGCGAAATTCCCGGGTAATCGCTTTTATGTGTCCAATCATATGTGGGCAGCAGAGAAGGGAAGGGGAGACTGGCTATTTGGTCTGACCGCCTATGCAGTTCGTTTACTTCAAGATATCTATTTTCTTGATTGGGTAATCGATCCACCAGCTAACCTGAAAAGTCGCCAGCATTTGGGATCAATTGAAAGTAAGAAGGCTGAGAGTGATTTATTCGCGCCATGTTCTGGGGAGTTGATCACCTTCAATGAATCGCTCTTGGATGACCCTTCTTTGATTAATGCAAATCCGTACGAGGAGGGGTGGATGTTTTCCATGAATATCTCTGGGGATTCACAACTGCTTAAACCTGCAGAGTATGCATCTCATTTGGTCAAGGCATGGGACGTGGCCCAAAAGACGATTAAGGGACAAGCGAATCATTGATCCCACAAACAGCATCGGTCTTTTGGATCAACCGTCATGGAAAATGTTCGTGGATCAATCTGAGAAGGATTGCTGCTTCTCGTGAATCCATTCATCGATCCGTGCTTCAAGAAGGGGTAGGGGAATCGATCCTGCTTCCAAAACACGATCATGAAATTCGCGAATATCGAAGTTCTCTTTTAGTATTCGTTCCGCTTTAGCACGGATGCGGCGAATTGCAAGCTCGCCGGTTTTATAGCTCAGTGCCTGGCCAGGCCATCCGATATAACGATCCACTTCAGCAACAATGTTGTGTTCGCTTAAAGCAGTGTTTTCAGTCATATAACGGATCGCTTGCTCACGAGACCAACCAAACCAGTGGATGCCGGTGTCCACCACAAGTCGGCTTGCTCTCCAAGCTTCCATGCTCAGGCGACCAAATTCTTGGTACGGATCTTCGTAGAAGCCAATCTCCTTTCCCAGCCGCTCGCTGTAGAGTGCCCAACCTTCGATGAACGCATCGAGACTGCTCTGTCTACTCATTGGATGCAGATTCTTTAGTTCAGCTTGGATAGCTAATTGAAGGTGATGACCCGGCACAGCTTCGTGTAGGGATAATGCTTCGAGTTGATAAAGGGGTCGAGAGGCCAGATTGTATGTATTCAGATAATAGAAGCCACCACGCGAACCATCCGTTGCGGGCGGCCAGTAGTAGGCAGATGTCGTTTGTGGAGCTACGTAGTCCGGGATCACCCTTAAGCCATAAGGTATTCTAGGCAGGTGCCCGAATAATTCTGGGAGCCGGCCGTCAGCTTTTTTGAGAATATAAGCAGCCTCTTTCAGGAGCTCCTCCGGCGTTTTTGGGTAGAACTGTGGATCGGTTCGAAGGAAGTGCAAGAATGCGGGAAGATCCCCTTTAAAACCTACCTTCTCGATGATGGCAATCATTGCACTTCGAATACGCGCATTTTCGGAAATACCTGTTTGGTGTAACTCTTCAGGCGAGAGTGGCAGTGTGGTGAAGTGTTCGATTTGGTTCCGATAAAAATCCCTGCCGCTGGCGATCGCAGAGATGCTTACTGTGCCTCGGCAGGCGGGCAGATATTCTTCTCTCAAGAATTCTGCAAATTTTTTGTATGACGGTATCACGCTTGTTTCGATTGCCTGCAGCAAGGACTCTGATAATCGGTTCCATTGTTGCGGAGACAGGGAGTCCTTCGCCGACTCCCGAGCAAGAATATAGAACTCGGATTCCTTCGGATCGTTGATCACCTGCGCCTCTGCCTGACTGGCTGAATTTCTCATGATGATCGCGGGTTGAGTTAATCCTGCTCTCATCCCCAATCGCATGAGAGTGATCTGTTGATCGGTATAGCGAGTAAATTCTAAAAGGCGTGAGATATAGTTCTCTAAATCTGCCACAGAATCAGGATTCATTTCTCGCGGTAATTCGGGAAAGCTAATATGAAATCCTTGGCGATTATTAATCGGCATCAAATACGTTTGATACTTGTGGTGGTCGAGTTGAGATTTCAATCGCAAGCGAGTCAGTTCGTGATCAATGCTCAATAAGCCAGGAAGTTCTTTTGGGTCCAGCTTCAATAACTCTTTCAAAAAACTAGCTCGGTTTACTGCTCTACGCTGGATGGCAGCCATGCTGTCGTCCGCGAGCTGATCTTGTCCACGAGCATCCCCAATGTTAGTGGCAAGCATTGGGGATTGGACAATCTCATACTCCCAAATTTCATCGAGCAGCTTACTGAAGATTTCTGTGCTGGAGGGCTATAATGGAGGCTCAGCTGAGACTCCATTGTTAGATAGGCCCAGCAACATAAATAGAGCGACCGCGCTTCGAAGGATTACGGAAGTTGAAGATTGAGAATCGCTCGCTGAGGTATCAGCAAACCTATTGAATAAGTGCATCGTGTCGCACCATTGAAAAGGTAGTTGGTATCGGGAAGGGATCAGTCTCTCGCTTATGTCCTGATGGGAGTCATTATGCGAGGCAACTCGTTTTTTCATAGCTGTTCAGGGTCTCCCCAATCAAGGAAAAAGCCCATGTTTCACGGAAAATATGGAGTTTCACGTTCAAGAATGATTGTGAACACCAAAAAAAAGTCCCAATTCCAATAAAAAATTAAAGGTGTTCCAATCATTCTCGCTTGTGAGTGAACAAAACCTCTTCGTACACTCCCCTCGGTAGTCAGAACTCTGAGGCAATCGAATTTCCTCTATGTTGGGAACCGCTTTGGTTGGCAAGGAAGCCACCGTCGATCCATCCTTTCCATCTCGCAGCTTTAGGGAATATTGTCGCGAGATCATCGTCGCTGCGCGATTCGTTGTGCTGTTTGCCTCGGTACTCGGTTTTCAAACCTCCCATCGGATTCAAGCGGCAGTGATTTCTGGTGCATCTCTCCAAGTTCACGGAGTAAGCATTTCTCGGTGGAAAGAGGGTGAAGTAGATGTGTCCTTTCTGACTGGAAATTGTGTTCTATCCATTGATGACCACAAACGGACAGCCGAGGCAGTGTTGCTGTTCGTTGACAAATCTTCGGACGAGATTAGATCGCGGATGCTACTTTGGGAATCGAAGAAAGCTTGGAATCAGAATAACGAGAAGCCCGAGTATTTTGTTTGCATTACGGAACAGGATCCACTCGTCAACGCGCCTAATTACGTCGCTAAGCCTAGTACTGCGAAGGATTTGATCCAGCTACTGGATGGGATGGCACCGAGGAATGCTGCAAAGGACGCATCAGTTAGCCCCGTGCAGTTTCAGGAGGAGAAGCAGGGTGTTCCACCTCCTGCAAAATCCGAAACGGAGAGTGCTGGTAGTGGTCTGCAATTTCTTGTGGGTGGTGGGACAAGATCTGTTGAACTCGTACCTCGAGGTGAATCATCTCCACCTCAAGTCGAAACCATAAATCGTCCTGAGCTAAGTGAAACGGTGATTGTTGCACGCGGCGGTATGACTGTTTTGGTGAGGGATGTGACAGCTCAATTACCGACGGGAGATAAGATGGAGCTAGGTACCATCTCTATCTCAGCGGATAGAGTCGTTGGATGGTTACCTCTGGTATCGAATCTATTCAATGGGGCTGACGACCTTTCACAGGCGCAAGGAGAACTCTATCTGGAAGGGGATATTGTTTTTCGCCAAGGTGAACGAATTATTTACGCAGATTCGATGTATTACAACGTCGCGATGGAGCGGGGTTTGGTTCTAGATGCGGAAGCAATTACCACCGTGCCGAATTATAAGGGTTTGATTCGGTTAAAGGCCGATGTGCTACAACAGGTCGCCAAAGGCAACTTTATCGCCTTTGATGCAGCAATCACAAGCAGCCGAATGGGCGTGCCTCGTTATTGGTTGCAAAGCGAGCAGTTGACACTTCGAGAAAAAGAGCAGACCGAAATCAACCCAAACACAGGTTTAGTTGGCACGCGTCGGGAACCCTTTGTCGATAGCCGAAACAACTTCGTTTACCTTAGCGGAGTTCCAGTGCTCTACTGGCCGAAATTCTCGACGAGTTTAGAGCGTCCCACTTCTTATGTTTCCAGCGTTGGTATCAGCAGCGACAGCGTTTTCGGCACACAGTATCTACTCGATCTGGATCTCTTGCAACTATTGGGTATTCAGAGTGCCGGTAAGGGTTTGGACTGGGATCTGTCACTTGACTATTTTACTGCTCGAGGCTTCGCGTTTGGTACGAATCTGGATTACCAAGTTTCAGGCTTCCTAGGCAGCGAAAATCAGGCCAACGGATTATTAGATGCTTGGTTTATTCGGGATGGCGGCCTTGACACTTTGGGGAATCTTAGGAGAGACCTAATCCCTGAAACTCGGAATCGCGGAAGGGTGCTCTTGAGGCATCAGCAGTCCATAGGAGGGACCGGCGAGTTAACGGCGGAATTGGGTTGGGTAAGTGATCGTAATTTTCTCGAGCAATATTTAGAGTCTGAATGGGATCAGGATACTGACCACCGCTCAGAGGTTCATCTAAGGCGTTATCACCATAGTCATCTTCTCGATCTGACAGTGGGCGGTAGGCTAAATGATTTTTACACAGTGACAGAAAAGTTACCTCAGCTAGATCATTATTTGTTGGGCGGTTCGTTGCTTGGGGAGAGATTAACGCTTTCCAGCCACAGTAAAGTGGGCTACCAGCGTTTAAATCGAGCAGACACACCGAAGAACCCGGCCGAGGCTGCTTTGTATTCACCTGTTCCGGGTGAAATCACTGCCGATGGGATTGTTGCATCAACTCGCCAAGAGATTTCACTACCTTTTCAGGCCGGTCCTATTCGTGTCCTGCCATCGCTTTCCGGCGAAGCCGCGCATTATGGTCAGGACGCATTAGGCGAACCTGTGACGAGACTTCTAGGGCAAGCGGGTGTTAGCGTAAGTCTTTCGGCTTGGAAGGTTGATCCGTCGATCCAAAGTGCTTTGCTTAACGTAAGGGGATTGGCCCATAAATTGGAATGGATCGCAGGCTATCAGTACGCGGAAAGCAATCTGAATCTTGAGGATCTACCCCTATATGACCCTCTTGACGACAATTCACAGGAGCAGTTTCGGAGTCGTTACATCACCACAAATTTTGGAGGCGTATTAGATCCCAGATTCGATCCCCGCTATCACGCTCTTCGGCAGGGCTTTCAATGGTTGGTAGCAAGTCCTAGCGCTGTGATTGCTGATGATTTACAGCGGTTTCGACTGGGCCTCCATCAGCGATGGCAGACGAAGCGAGGTCTGCCTGGCAAAGAAAGAATCGTTGATCTCTTGCAGTTCGATATCGACACTTCACTTTTTCCGAAAGCGGATCGGGATAACTTTTCCGAAACGATCGGGCCCACAACTTACAGCTTGCTGTACCACGTCGGTGACCGCTTTGACATTCTCAGTGACGGCTACTTTGACTTTTTTTCCACAGGTCTTCGGTCGTTAAGTGCTGGAGTTCGTACAAGTCGACCCGGTCTGGGCGAGCTCTATGTCGGGTTGCTTTCTTTACGCGGCCCAATAAACAGTACAGTTCTACGAGCCAATGTAGATTATCGTCTAAACGAAAAGTGGATTGCCTCAGCAAATACTGCTTACGATTTTGAAGAGACGGGCAACATAGGGCAGACGATTGCAGTCACTCGAATTGGTGAGTCATTATTGCTGAGACTTGGGGTAAATGTTGATGAGGGACGAGATAATGTCGGCGTGGGCTTTTCTGTTGAGCCTCGGTTCTGGCCCTCTCCAAGAATTGGTCGATTGGGCGGCGGATTAATACCGCCACCGGGATTCGACGGTGTTGAATGATTGCATTCCGCTCAATCGGAATGGCTTATGCAAATTCATCTATTCATACTCGCCACTTGCTTCGCGTGTGACCCAATCTGCGTAACCCTTTGAACATATCACCGGTTCGATCTTCGTAATCTCAGGAAGGTCATAGGGGTGGATTTTTGAAAGGAGTTTTTTTGCTGCGAGCCATTTAGATGATGTAGTTTTTATCACCATCCGATGTTCTTCAGCCGAGACAATCCTCCCCTTCCAGTGGTAGTAGCTTTTTATTTTTGGATCGACTTGAATACAGGCAGCCAGTCGTTTCTCAAGAAAACGTTTTGTTATCTTTTCAACGTCCGATTCCGAATCAACAGTCGTAATGATCAGGATGATTGGCTCAGAATCTAACATCATCTGTCTTCCTCGGTTAATCTGGATGAACCGGCCCAATCATAGAGCTATAACTGCGCACATCGAATGGTATCGTTTCAGTAGCTGATTGAGTTTTATTTGGCTTGCTATCAGCAATCCAAGTGTAATGTTACGTTAATGGTAGTGTCGCGGATTGTGCCCGTGACTCAACGTCCTAGCGATCAATTCGATATGTTTGATCGTTGGGAAAGAAAAATCTTCTAATCAAGTTTAGTGATTTGGTGAGATGGTATGAGTGAAGCAGAGCGGACAGCGCGAACGGATTTTTCTACATTCCAGATGGCTATCGCATCTTTTCGATACTCATGGCGTATCAGCATAGCGGTTGCCATGGGGGTGGGTGTAGCGACTGCGGTGATGGTCGGCGCACTGCTCGTGGGCGATTCGATGCGTGGCAGTCTACGAGACCTTACACTCCAGCGGTTGGGAAAGATTCAATCTATTCTTGCTCCAAACCAATTCTTTCGATTCAGTGATTTACTTGATCGTAATGATACGGGCTATGCGCCGATTATTTTTTTCAACAAAGGCATCATTGAACACCGAGTATCGAAGGATTCAGTAACTCGTTCGGGTCGAGTCCAAATCATCGGATGTGATTCTTTGTTTTGGTCAATGGATGAATATCTTACCGAGGGCATTCGCGATCTGGACGAAGATGAAATAGCTCTCAACCAAGCCGCTGCTGATGAATTAGGGGTATCCGTGGGTGATCTGGTAACAGTGAGATTACCCCTTGAACAAGCAGTGCCAGCCGATAGCCCTTTGGGACGCAAGGAGTCCAATAGTGAAGGGCTACCCCGCATGAAAGTCTCACAGATCATTCCTGATCGAGGATTGGGCCGTTTCAGTTTGTCGGCTAGTCAGGCTGTTCCTTTCAATGTGTTTATGAATAGGGAATTGATCGCCGATAGTCTCGACCGTCCAGGACAGGCTAATATGATTCTCTTTGACAAAGTTGTATCTATGGACACTTTGTCTGTCAGCCTGAGTTCGGTGGGTTTAAAGCTTTCTGAGATAGCGGGTGCTTGGATCGATCAAGACGGTGAAAAGCAGGAGGTTTTCTCGTATCGAGCCCTCTCTTCGGACTCACTATTGATACCAGATGCTGTGGTGCAGCAAATTCTTGAAGATACAGAGCACAACAAAGCGATCCCGCAATGCACTTACCTAGCCAACGCAATTGACCACTTGGATGAAAGTGGGAATCCGCGAAAAAGTATTCCTTACAGTACGATCACGGCGGTCGACTCAAGCGATGATTTGAGTTTGGATTTCCTACTTACGGCGGAGCAAGAGAAACAAGGTCTGGTACCGGTTGTACTCAATCAGTGGGCTGCAAGTCAGCTCGGTGCCAAGCTCGGTGACTCCCTCAGAATCGCTTATTTCGAACCAGAGGTTGATGACGGACAAGAAGTAGAACGCTACTTTTCGGCAGTGGTTACATCCATTGTTCCCCTAGTCCAACCGACCGAGCCTTACAGACGGCGTCGACCCGCTGTTTATCGACAGCAATTGTCGCGTTACAACGATCCAGGTCTGACCCCCGTGGTGCCGGGTGTTACCGACCAGAATTCGATTTCGGATTGGGATCTGCCATTTAAGTTGACACGCGAGATCTCCAAGGCGGATGACGAGTATTGGAATAATCATCGATTAACTCCAAAACTGTTTCTGCCACTGGATGCAGGGAGGAAGTTTTTCGGTAGTCGCTTCGGGTTGATCACCGGTATTAGATTCCCTGCATCATCGGATGAACCGATTGAAGATTTATCCAAACGGTTGAGTGCATTAATTCGGCCTGTACTCGGTAAAATAGGGTGGACAATTTTACCAATTCGATCAGCTCAATTGGCTTCAGCGGAGGGCACCACACCATTTGATGGGCTCTTCCTTGCACTGAGTTTCTTCGTGATCGCTGCATCGGTACTTTTAATTGCGATGCTTTTTAAACTCGGACTTCTCCAACGTATACAGCAGTACGGTGTCCTCCGTGTTGCAGGGTGGAACCCCGCTGCATTGGTACGCTACGTCTTTACCGAAGGTATGATGACGGCATTGGCCGGCATGGCGATGGGTTTGATTTTTGGTGTTCTCTATTCAATCGTGATTCTTCATGGTTTGCGGACATGGTGGGTGGGGGCGGTCACCGTGCCATTTTTAGAATTCCATTGGACATTCCGCAGCTTGCTGCTTGGTGGCGTTCTCGGACTTTTTATTGCTCTGATAACAATCCGTTTTTCTCTCCGTTGGATAGCAACATCGCGACCCCAGCAATTATTGGGCGGTCGCAATCCAGATGACAATGTCGTTAGAGGTTCGAGATCACATGCCGCTTTACGGTCAAGCGTCGTTATTTTACTGCTCATCGCAATGGGACTTGGTGTCGTGGGTGCAATGGCTGGAGGACAAATCGCAGCAGGTGCCTTTGTGGGAAGCGGTATGTCTCTTTTAGCTTCAGCCCTAGCGAGCCATTTTCTCTTCCTTTGCCGTTTTGGTTCACAAAGTAATGCTCAATCTTCTTTAAATTCCACTCGTTCATTAGCGGTGCGAAATCTTGCACGTTATCCGATGCGGAGCACTATGACTGTGGGTCTGATTGCATCAGCCGCTTTCTTGATTTTTGCCATTGCAGCTTTTCAGCTTCAGCCGAATGACGAGGGAACCGGTGGTTTTAGTCTGATAGGAGAATCCTCCCAGCCGGTCTATGAAAACCTCAATGATACGAGTGTTCGTAAACAGTTAATGGGCGCGGATGCTGATAAGGTGAGCAACTCGGTCATACAGATGTTTCGTTTGAAATTGGGCCAGGATGCGAGTTGTAATAATCTCTACCAAGCCGCTCAACCAACGGTGCTCGGTGTTCCTGACTCTTTCCGGAAATTGCTAGAGGATTCAAACCTGAAAGGATTTCGATGGGCAAAGGGGCCGAAGGGGGTGAATTCAAAAATCAATTGGGATG
>JAYYHM010000152.1:0-6033 GCA_036148415.1 Planctomycetota bacterium | reverse complement strand
GCTCGGATGCGACGGACAACGCCAATCTGTTCCTGATCGAAATCCAACTTGGATTCTGACCACACATGTAGGCGTTCTTGAGTCTCTTGGTCAACTCGGTGCATGAGTTCACCTTGTTCATCAAGAAACCAGTTTTGTTCGCAGAAGGCACATTGGTAAGACGCGCCAAACTTCAGCTTCTGCTGGAAAATGATTCGGTTGACACGTCTTCTGTCTTGGGGCGTAGATCGATTGTGAGCAGTCTTCCAGCTAAAGCACACGACATGGAGGCCTTGTTCGTCATCACAAGTTGGGCATCTCGTCATCATGTCTCACTCACAATTTGAGTCGGCAAAAAATCTTCTACCACGGATTCAGAGATCGTGTACCAAATAGTTTCCGAACAGGACACCCATTCTGACGCAAAGGAACTCGTTCAGTAGATGCTAGAATCGGGAAAAGCACCATTCCACCGGTGGGATGGCTAAATAGAGGCAAACGATGGAAAATTACCTTGATCATGAAGCTGTTATCTTTGCTCTTGGCCGTGAAATGCTGTGTCCTGAGTGCGAGATAGGATATCTGCTAAAAGCTGACTCAGAAGATGCACAGACGCTTGTGTGCGATATGTGCGACGAAGAGCTTGAAGTACAAGAAACAAGGAAATGCTAGATGAGCGGTGACGGAAATGGGCGTAAGGACAAGGTTATATCAATCATAGGTATGATTGTTGCAGTGATGTTCCTGTGGGCAAGGTTTTCACCAAACCAGTTCGTTGAATACCTTGCTGTGCTCGGACTGATTTTCCTCTTTGCAACAGGATTTATTCTTTATGCGCGGCGCGGAGCTGAGACTCCTAAGGTGATAAAACCCAGTGTGTCAGCAGAGGATCAGGAGGCTGCGAACAATTCTAGTTCGCAGCATGATTCCGATGAGTATGCTAAGTCCATGTCCGAACAGAACGATGACAACTCAGAGAGTGACGACAGCTTGTTTGGCTGCTTGGGGTCTGTTATTGAGGGCTGTCAGGCTATCTTCTTGATATTTTTTGCGGTGTTTATGGTCGGTATGATCATCTATCTTTTGGTTGATACAGCGGCTGAGAGAGGCAAGGCATCCCAAAGATCAAAAGCTGTACAGGAAAAAGTGGAAAAGGACAGATCTACTCCTCCAAGTTGGCGAAATGAAAAAGGACAAGTAGTCAATCCTCCGCACCCTGACGACCAGTAAGAATGGGTTGGGTCATTATTACTTGTTGCGGCTCTCGCCACAGCCGGCGGCAAAGACCAAGTACTGAGGAGACTCGGCCGAGCGTTCCCCACATTCGCCGCGTGTCGCGACGACAGGCCGCTTGGCGGCAAGTTCTAAGAGCCACCCACAGCAACGCCACACGCCGGCAGTCTGTCGGAGATTGGGACGTAAGTTCCGGATGTTAACGACAACCGGTCAGCTAAACGGCGAGAGTATTCTTCGGCAGTGCTTGGAAAGCTGCATTCCCATTGATGGATGCAAAACCCATAAGTGCTTTGATCGAGACCATTTGCGAAAAATAGACTCTCTATCGAAAGTAAGCGAGAGCGTTTAGATCGGGGAGCTCTTCTAACGTTCACCTTGCAAGAAGTTTTGATAAGTGTGAATCGCTTCCTCACCCCAGACGGCTTGATGCAGCCGTTTGGCAAACTCAGGGTCAGTTGCACCTGTGTTGAAGACGACGACCGTCGCGCCGAAATCGAAGTGCCAACGAAGGTACTCTTCCATTGATTTACCAGACTGTCCGAAGCCACTGGGTGTCGCCTCTGTGCTGGCCCATGGAGGGTTGTCATGCTCGGCAAGTGCTTCATAAAGAACGCCAAAATCATGCTGCAGCGGTCCAACCGGATAGGTTGTCCAACCGGGGCGACAAGATTCAGCGAACGCGATTGAAATTGGAGCATTTGTGAATTCCACGCCGGGTGAACCAACAACGCCCGCTCCCGCAGCGACATGGCTGTACATTCGGTTCGACGGAACACCGCCTTCCGCAAGATGCCGCGCCCAAAGCGAAATGTAGTCCTGATTTACTTTCGCCAGTGCTTTAGCAAAATCCTGAGGCGGATTGTCTTTTGTGTAGCCAAGGTTGGTCAACGCGTTAAATCCTAAACGCTCGCGAGGAACGCCGTCACGCTGCATCCTTTCTGCAATTCGCGGATTGACTTTATCGATAACGGCATAGTTGGGAAGTGCGGGCTCGGCGCCCACGGTCACTCCAGCGAATAGGTACTGCTTGCCCGCATCAGCGAGCCTCTCTATTCCGTTTGCGATGGCAGGACCAATGACTTTTTCAGCAAGTCGTTTCACGTCTCGCTGCACAGCGGGGCTGTTGTAGCAGATCACAGGCGGCATCTGTTCGGGGCGGCCCCAATCACGATAACGATGCGGGTGCGGCGTACCATCCCAATTCATCCATTCGACGTTATTGGCGTTGGCCGGATCGTAGCCGGGTTTGCTCTCATCGCTGAAGTTCCAAAGGTCAGGGCGGTTTTCCCACTCAAGGTTTTCGATGGTGATGTATATGGCTACATCGTGACGTAACGCGACGTCAATTGCCCCGTCAATTGACCGCGTAATGATGTCCCGGCTCGCGTTCGGGCTGAAAAGATGTTCGGGGTCGAACCGCCATGCTGGTATCATCAGATGAAAGCCCCAGTTATGCTTCGTCGGATCCGTGACCGAACCGAGTTGCCGCTTCTTCTGCAGGATTCCTTGCTCGAAGCGGTCCACATCGCCTCAATGAAGAAAGCCAGCTTCGGGAACGGGAAGAATAATGTAGTGCGTCTCGTCCGTTCGCCGCTGAAACTTACGAATCCGCGCTGCGTCCTGCGGCTCTGTTCCGGTTTCCAGAATGCGGAGAGCTCGATCGACTAAAGCTTCGGCGCGGTCGAACTCTCCCTCCCTCATCAAAAGATGGAACTCGCCCATGAATTGACTGACACGATGCCACCGCTCAGCACTCTGCTGGAATCGCTGCATCTTTTGTTCAAGCGATCGAGGTGGATGCTCCTGTCCGGACAAAAGCGTGGCAGAGCTGAGGGCAATAATGAGGGCAAGAGTGCGCATGAGTTGGAGTGGTTGGTTTCTAAAGAATTGGAACATTCTTCTATCCTTATGTCAGTGGTACGGCTTCAGCGACACTGTGATAGCCCACCTCGTCAAGAGGCTCAGCCTCAATATCTGAAAGTCTTCAAGATTTGCGTTATGGGATAACCTGGCTTGATTCCTGACCGCGTCTCCTGTGTTTGGTTGAGGAGTATTTGTCGGGTCAGCGACCCGCTTGTTTTAACGGATCCTTCGGCCTTGGTCATCGAGGATTTCGAGCAAAACTTCTTCGTTGACTCCATTCACTACACCCTGACCCCCAACCGGTTACTAAAGCAGACCGTCAGAAAGCACTGAGAATTGCAGGGGGAAAAAGAATAGTGTAGGCGATTCGGCAAAAAGTGTAGGCATAGTGTATGCGGAGAACACCCAGACTGACCCAAATCAACTCATCCAGCAGTTGAGCAAATCGGTGAAAGGTCGTGAATTGCTGGAAATGCTTGAGAAAGCACTGAAAGAGAGTGGTCCAGCAGACCTTGAAGAAGATGCCAAGTACACCCGGAGGGATTCGAACCCCCAACCCTCGGTTCCGAAGACCGATGCTCTATCCAGTTGAGCTACGGATGCGTTCCGTCAAATTTTAATAGGCTTTACGGGGTTGTCCACGGGTAGAACGTAAGGGTCCCGTTGCTTTCAGTTGATCTTTTTGCCACTACAATCGCTTCGATTCTCGGGCTTTACCCACTCCGCACCTTTACTCAAGCTAATCAGCCCGACAAAACGACTGTTTTGCGGACGGACCGGGTTCCTCGGAGTCAAAGCGAAGTGTTTTGTGGACAGTTCTCGGGCCCATTTCGCACCTACGTGCTAAACTTGGTTAATCCAATGAATTCTGAAGATAAAGCACTCAGCTGCTGCTGAAATGCAGGAGTCATCGTTCGCAGAACCACTGGCAAAAGCAACAAGGATGCTGCTCAGGCCACTTACCAACGCCGGGATTCGAACTCTTGGGACTTACTTATTTCAAACGATTCCGCATGGAATACGATCTCACCCAGTCATCCCTAGCTGACACGAGGCTGCCGGCTGGATTCGAATTAGTGCCGTTTGCTCCTGAATTGATCGGGGAACACGCATCGGCGAAGTACGAGAGTTTCAAGAATGAGATGGATGTGCATGTCTTTCCCTGCCTGGGACGTCGAGATGGTTGCCTGCGGCTGATGAGAGAAATCACATCTCGATCCAACTTTCTCCCTGAAGCCACATGGCTGTGTCGTTATCGTGAACCCGCGACGAATCAGCCACTCGCAATAGGTACGATCCAAGGGCTCGAAGTGGATGGCTGGGGTGCGATCCAAAACCTAGGTATCTCTCCCTCCTATCGAGGCCGCGGCCTAGGCTCTTTTCTACTCCAAAGTGCAGCCGATGGATTTAAGCGAGCAGGTCTTCATCGCATGCACCTCGAAGTCACGACGGATAACACTGCAGCTATTCGACTCTATGAGCGAATGGGATTCAAGAAAGCAAAAGTCATCTACAAAGCGGCCGAAGTAGCAGGAGCCTGAATCTGAAGTCATCATCATGGGCACTGAGCAACCGAACCACATCGACCAGAAGAATGAGCAGGACATGAACTCGCCACTGCAGCACCTTGATGATTGGGAAGACGATTTAAAACAACGCTACCCGCAAGAGGGTGAACCGTCGAATCTTTCGCGGGGCACAGACAGCGAGAGAAGTCAAACAGATACTCATAAACCCAATGAAGCCTTCCGTGATTACTCTGCGGAGGCTAGGTCCTCGGTAAAAGAATTTTATCGCATCAATCATCAGAAACAAACTTTTGATTTCGTTCAGTCAAAACGAAAACAGTACTTGGATCTGAATCATAAACAGATGGGCATTTGGGAGGCGATGGAGTTTCTCAACACACTCATCGATGACAGTGACCCAGACACCGAACTGTCTCAAATTGAGCACCTGTTACAAACCGCGGAATCCATCCGCACTGATGGCCATCCTGATTGGTTTATCCTTACGGGATTGATTCATGACTTGGGAAAAATCCTTTGTTTAATGGGCGAACCACAATGGGCTGTAGTAGGCGATACATTCCCTGTCGGATGTCAGTACTCCGAAAGCATTGTTTACTACGAATTCTTTCGTAAGAACCCAGATTGGGATCATCCCATTTACTCCACAGTCAATGGGATTTATGAACCTCATATCGGGCTCGAGAATGTCATGATGTCGTGGGGACATGATGAGTATCTCTATCACGTTGTCAAAGATTACCTACCCCTCGAAGCGCTCTACATGATTAGATTTCACTCGTTCTATGCGGCACATCGCGAGAAAGCATATGAACAATTTTTTAATGAGCAGGATCATCAATATTTCGCATGGGTACGAGAATTTAATCCTTATGATCTCTACTCGAAAAGTGATCAGCGACCCGACGTTGCAGAATTGCGGCCGTTCTACGAAGCGCTGATCGATCGGTATTTTCCAAGCAAGTTATGCTGGTAAAGGAAAAAAGAATCCTAATCGTCAGAACGTTTCTTTTTCTCTTCCCGATAAGCAGCACGCTGAGAGGCATAGGTTTCTGAATCTGGAATTTCCGCCTCTTCAGGATTAGCCTCCTCCAACAATTTCCTAAGAAAGGGCCTGCACCAGCCGCACCCGGTGCCCGCGCCATAGCACTCCGAGATCTGACTGGCGTACTTGGGTCGATTCACACGAATAAATTGCATCACTTTTCTACGAGTGACATGGAAACAGAGACACAATTCCTGATCTTCATTTTTCATAACAGCTAGTTGCTTTAATTCGCTCCATCGGTAATCAACCACGTTGCGATTCGACAAGCATCCAGATAATCCGCGATATCCAAAGTCTCATCAGCGGTATGAATGTCACGCTGACCACATCCAATCGTTACTGCAGCAATGCCATGAAGGAATAGCCAGTTTGCATCGA
>JAYYHM010000151.1:0-2821 GCA_036148415.1 Planctomycetota bacterium | reverse complement strand
GTGTTAGGACGCGGCGGTGGGCATTCCCCGCCCGAAAAACCTCTCGGAGTCTCCATGATCGAGGCTGCAACGGGAAAGACTCTGTGGACGCTTTCTCTAGATCGCTTTATGTCCACCCAAACCTATCCGGTTGCTGAGGATCACGCTTTAATTTTTAAAGGACCTGAGCACCTCTGGGTTAATCGCTCGGGTAGACTCGATAGAAGAGTCAATTTCTGTGAAGGAGTTTCGGTTCGCCGCTGGAACGGGGAAACTTACGTAGACAGTGTTGAAGATCTAAACTATAAACCATCGAAGGGGCGAGCGATCACTCAGCAGTCCAACCTTTTGATCGGCGACTATCATTATTTCCGAGCGTATGGAGATACTTACCTCGGGCGAATCCATGTTCAGACTGGAGAAATTGAATATTTACAATTGCCCGTTCAGGTTTTGCGTAACAAGAATCAAGCGGATCGACTCGTTTGGTCATTAAATGAGTCGAGCTTCATACCCGCTGACATGAAGAACAATGACGGTTTTCTTGTCATGGGGGATAGACGTTCACGCACCAATACCTGGGGGCATCATGCGTCGCCAATCATGACGGTGGTCGGCAGCCATCTCTACATACCAACCATGTCCGGAACTGTTTATTGCATAGATTGGAATGTTGGTTCGCTTGACGAAAATGCAATCCTCTCGATCAACGATTTGGGTGTCGCTGGACCCACCTGGACGCGATCCAGCATCAGTTTTGACTCGGGTAAACTTTATGCCCGCACGATCAAGCAATTGATTTGCATAGGAACGAATTGAAACACCCAATCTCTCTTGAAATTGATCTATCGATTTTAAAGATGAAAAATCAAATATGATCGGGATGACTTACTGTACGAGCATTCTTTAAGTTCCCAGTATTTAATGTACTTGCCGGCTCAAAGAGAGCAATCTCACATTCTTCTTCAGCTACTGGCTGATGCTCGATCCCTTTAGGAATGACGCATAGTTGTCCAGGGTGCAATTCAATTGAAGAATCTCGGAAGCGGATGACGAGTTTGCCACTGATCACCCAAAAAAGCTCATCCTCATCTTCATGAAAATGCCAATCAAACGAACCCAGCAGTTTGGCGACTTTGACGTGCTGGCCGTTGAGTTCCGCAATAACTTTTGGCGTCCAATGTGAATTGAAAGTGCTAAGTTTCTCTCTGATGTCAATAACTTGTGGCATGAAAAATCTTCCAGTTTCGATTGGCGGACATAGGATTGCACTGCGGTCCGCAGATCACACTAATTTGTGAATGCTAAGTTTTAAATTCATTACAGAATTATCCATCAAGTGCGGTCGGCGATACAGGTGGCAAGCGAGCGGCTTCGGTGGGCGTTCTTTGCAAGTCCGATTTTGGTGGAGTGGTCTCCTTATTGGTGCATTCATATCGTGAGAGTGTAGGTTATAACGACAGTAGAAGGATCGTTTGTGATCAGTCGATGATGAAACTTCTGAGCAACTCCTCACAGCGATCTAATCGATTCCAATTTACACCATCAAGGGAATATCCAACCATGGCACACATTGAATGTCCTGATTGCGGGACCGTACTCCGTGGGATTAAGCTCACCGATGCTACAGAAAGATTTTGGTCGAATGGAGCCTCTCGGGTTGATCAACAGTATGCCGCTGAGGATTCAAAAGCAGGATTTATGTTCGGCATTGAAGCCGAGGGTAACATCTACGGGAGGTTATGCACAAAGTGTGGGCGAATTCTCTTATATGCCGTACCCATGAATGACTGAATGCTCTTGTTTTTGCGTCTGCCGACCTATTGAGTTTATCGACTCAGTAGCCGAACCCGCAGGGATCAAATCACAGCTAACTCAGTTGATTGTCACCAGCATTTTCCGCCTGGTGGATCAATACAGGCCAGCCGGGAAATTGGTTAGCAGGATTCTCATCCGTAGCATCAATCAAGAATCGATAACTATCAATTAAATAGGTTTTGGCATCCGTGTCGACCGTGACTAATCCAAATCCACTGCCTTTCTGGTGGGCTTTCTCGTAACGATTTTTCTTTGTTCCCACCTCGGGGTTGCCTACTGCGTAAACGTAGATTTTGTTGCCAAAACCATCGAGATATTCCCCTGTGTTGCTGAGTCCGTGTTTCGGTCGATTGCGATGAGGCATATTCACTTCATCCGGGCGCCACCAACGTGGATAGCCCGCCGCAATGGCGGGTGTGCAAAATGACCACAAGCTGTCTCTTTGTTCCTGAACACCGTATTGAGCTAAAGAGGTAAGGTGCTGGTCACCGTTGATATGCAGTGCCTGGGAATCACTCAGGATTTCCAGAGCACGGTCCCTTGCTGTTTGCGGCCACCCTCCTGAATCGAGATCTGCTTTCAAATAACCATCGTAGTTGCCGTGGTGTGTCGCAACTCCGGCCAAGACGGTTTGGCTCAACAGTATCTTCATGTCGTGGCCACGCCAATCCTGACTCCATTTTTTTAGAAATTCTTCTTGTCGAATACCGAGTAGTTCTAGTCCTTCCTGATCGAGTTGTGTGGTGTCGAACTCCGCATCCTTCACGTGATCCGCACGACCACTTCCGGTATCTACCAATTGCGGACCACTTTTAAATTGTCTATCCCCGAGGATGGCAAAACCAACATTACCGTAGACCATCTCGCCAAAATAGACGCTGATTCCCTGTTCAGCAGGTTTTGCATCATGGCAGTCGGGGTGATGCGATGTGTTGGTTCGATGTACTGCATTGACCATCCTCGCTGGTTGTCGGTATCCACCATTAGATGATGTTCCTCCGGTAGCTATATCCATCGGAATACC
>JAYYHM010000150.1:0-3422 GCA_036148415.1 Planctomycetota bacterium | reverse complement strand
ATAACAGAAATCAGCTAAAACGCTGAGTTGACCATGATTTGAGTTAAGCGACTGCCGCGACGATCTTTTTCGCGGCATCAGTAATATCCGACGCGCTAATGATATCCACATCACTTTCCGCGAGCATCTTCCTACCTTCCTCGACCTCGGTGCCTTCGAGACGCACAACGAGTGGTACATTGAATCCAACCACTTTACTCGCTTCGATCAGGGCAGAAGCAATCGTGGTGCAACGAGCAATCCCACCAAAGATATTGACTAAAACACCCTTACAATTTGGGTCAGAGAGCAAAATCCGAAAAGCCTCTGTCACTTGCTCAGTATTCGCGCCACCCCCCACGTCAAGGAAGTTGGCCGGTTGACCGCCGTGATACTTAATGATGTCCATGGTGGACATGGCCAAACCTGCCCCATTAACGAGGCAGCCGATGTTGCCTTCAAGTTTGACATAACTCAAACCCGACTCACTGGCTCGAACCTCGCTGGGCTCCTCCTCGGAAAGGTCCCTCAACTCGAGCAAATCCCTATGGCGATACAAGGCATTACTGTCAAAGGTAACTTTGGCGTCAAGAGCAATCATCTGGCCGTCTCCGGTGATGACCAATGGATTGATCTCTGCCAGTGAGCAGTCGTAATCAACGAAGAACCTACAAACAGCAGGCATGAACTTGAACGCCGCTTTTGCGGCAGAACCTGTGATCCCCAGTTTTTTACATAATTTTCTTACTTGGTAACCTTCCAAACCGACTGCAGGATCAAAGTGTTCTTTAAAAATCAGTTCGGGTGTCTCTTCGGCTACTGTCTCAATTTCAACACCGCCCTCCGTGCTCACCATCAGTACGGGTTTTGCAACCGCTCGATCCAGAACGATACCCATGTAAAGCTCGCGATCGATGTCACAACCTGCTTCGACGAAAACCTGATTGACGGTTTTACCCTCTGGTCCAGTCTGAATGGTCACAAGCGTCTTCCCAATCAAGCCTGCGGCCGCCTGCTGAACCTGTTCTGCAGATTGGCAAACCACCACGCCTCGTTGATCAGGGTTATCCGCTACCGTTCCTTTCCCGCGACCACCAGCGTGAATCTGGCTTTTTACCACAGCCACCTTCCCACCCAACTTTTCGTAGGCAGCTACAGCCTCTTCGGGTGTCTTCGCGACAATCCCCTCTAGCACTGGTACTCCGGCGTTGCGAAATAACTCTTTGGCTTGAAATTCGTGGATCTTCATCTATGAGCGGAATCGTTTTGAGTCTGAAAAAAGGGTTTCTTGGGAACTACCGCAATCGCAACCTGCCGCGCAATGAATCTGGTTCTCAACCCGGAAGCACAGACACCGCTCAATCGAAGTGCCCATGTTCAAGTTGTTTCAACCCGTGAAAACAGCTATCTCCCAAGAAAGTCATCTCTGGAGATAGAAGCCGGTGTTTTGTGTTCCTCCATGAATATAGGCGCCGATCGCTTAATCAGGAACCACCGGTTTAAACTTGATGATGTCTGAACGATATAGAAGTCCACAAAGGGGCTAAATTCAGCCACTCAAAGGTCCCGAAATCGCTAAAATCCCCCTAGTTCGCAGAACTTAAGAATGTGGGATGCTCCCAGTAATTCTTAAGTGGGTAGTTTTTTTATCTCCCGAATACTTTGACAAGAGCCGAGGTCACCGGGATACCCGAAACGCTGCTCGGACAACTCGACACAGCGCGACCCTCAAAGCACAAGACGTCAGATCAATGGAACACAAGGCTACAGGCTTGATACTGCTCAATAGCAAAGACAACGTCGCGATTGCCACGGACACACTTCCCGCGGGAACGACCCAGGTCGTTAACCAAATATCCGTCACCTTAAGATCTGTCATCCCGGGTGGGCATAAAATCGCTATTCGGGCAATCCGGGATGGCGAGCCGATTATCAAATACGGTCAATCAATCGGTCTAGCAAAGCAGAACATCGATGCAGGGATGCATGTACACACGGGAAACTTGATGGACCATCACGTGGTCTCCGATGACCTGAATGACCGGAACCCTCCCGCACCACCGACACCTATCGAACGTGAATTCCAAGGATTCCATCGGCCAGACGGACGCGTGGGTACACGGAACTACGTTGCGATCATTTCGACTGTGAATTGCAGCGCCTCGGTCTGTCACGAAGTGGTCAAGCGATTCGACCAGGGGCGTCTAAAAAAGTGGCCGAATGTCGATGGAGTCTTTGCGGCAACCCATGGAAGCGGATGTGCATTGGAGTATCACGGTATCAAGCACCAAATGCTTGGACGTGTTCTGGCTGGATATGCGACCCACTGCAATGTGGGTGGCACTTTGGTGATTGGTCTCGGGTGTGAGCAGACCACATCGGGTTATCTCACCGAGCACCATGGTCTTGTTTCATTACATGCGCCTGATGGTTCGAAGCTGACCCGTGATGACGGGATGCCGATGCTAACCATGCAATCAGAAGGCGGTACACGTGCCACCATCGAAAAAGCGGAGGCGCTTTTAGAGCAAGTGCTTGATCGGGCTAACCAATTCCAACGCAAACCCGCAAGTGCTAAGCACTTGGTGCTGGGCGTGGAGTGCGGCGGCAGTGACGGGTATTCAGGTCTCACCGCGAACCCGGCGGTTGGCGTCGTTTCCGACAGGATGGTCGCCTGCGGTGGTACATCTATCATTTCAGAAACGACAGAGCTCTACGGTGCAGAACACCTTCTGGTGAATCGCAGTCGGTCACCCGAAGTGGCAAAGAAATTGCTGGATAAGATCCAATGGTGGAAGGACTACGTGGCAATGTATGGCGGCCAGATCGATAACAATCCCTCTGTCGGCAACAAAGCAGGCGGCTTAACAACGATCACCGAAAAGTCGTTAGGTGCGGTCTCGAAAAGTGGTAACACGGCATTGGAGGAGGTTTATCAATACGCTGAGCCGGTCACAAAATCTGGGCTGGTTGTCATGGACTCTCCTGGATTTGACCCCGCAAGTGTAACTGGAACAGTAGCTGGCGGAGCCAATCTTGTGATGTTCACCACTGGTAGAGGCAGCTGCTTCGGTTGCAAGCCAACACCAGTCATGAAGATCTCATCCAATACTTCACTCTTTGAGCGTCTCCATGAAGATATGGACCTCAATGCGGGTACGATTTTAGAGGGCGAGGATGTTGATACCGTCGGAGATCGCTTCTTCGAATATGCTTTGCAAGTTGCCAGCGGTGAAAAAACCTGCAGTGAAAAATTGGGTTTAGGAGACCACGAGTTCACTCCATGGACCGTGGGACCCACCGTGTAATCATGATCACAATCAACCCAAAACCCATTTCACAAGCATCATCACACTTGTTGGATGATATGCAAGCTTGGTTGAGCTCCTTAAAATCTCGCAGAAAGCTGCTCGCGATCCAATTCAATTTTGAAGCAATCGTCA
>JAYYHM010000149.1:0-3838 GCA_036148415.1 Planctomycetota bacterium | reverse complement strand
TAGTCCACCAAAAATCATTCGCATGATGGGCAACACACCCACTTTCCTCGGAACAAACCAAAATCGGTTCCATTGATTGGCGACCTGTTTCCACCAGTCCTTTCCGGCGTGGACGAGAAAGCTTCGATTCATCATTACCTCTCCCTCGAGATCAAGCGATCACCTGAAGACGCTGGCTCAATCATCGACTCAGACAAGTCGACTTCAACCTCAGCACCAAGATGGTCGGGCAGAGGTAGGTACGATGCGGGGTGGTTTAATGGCCTGGGATCCGCCATGTACAAATCATAACTTGGTAGTTGATGTTCAATACGGCGTATCGAAATTCGCTTACCTTCAAATTCCTTCTGCAAGTGTCTCAAATAAGAGTCTCGAACTAACTCATACCGATCTCTCTCGACCTGCAATGGCTGGACCTTAGTTTCTTCCGAGGACATCGCATTCTCTAAAGGCTTTGGCCGATGCAACGCATGCAAGAACTCTGTAAGCATAAAGTGGCGGTGGTATACCAGACGCGGCCATTGCCGTTCTAAGTTAGGGTATAGAAAATGACTTAATTCGCCATTGGCGTCCTCCACGCGAATTTGAATTAGATGACTGGGTCCGGGGTCCGGTGCAAAGAAAGCGTACCCTCTATCGATATATAAAAACTGGCAATAAGCCTCTAGCGGCTCCATGAGTGCGGAAATCAAGGGAGAAGTCCCCATCGGACCACGTGACTGCAGAGAAAGAGGTGGCAACAAAATAGCCATCACATGGGTCATTAGAAGGATACTAACGACCTTTCTTGTGCCCCCGCTCGTAACGATTTTTTCCGAAGGCATGATGAATTGATCTGCAAAGGTAAAGGACTCTACTTTCGTCTTTCTAAACTACTTAAGCGAAGCTGATTTGATAGTGGCAAATGGCAGACCATCAACGAAAAAAGCCGCTGCATGATTGCAACGGCTTTTCAATAATTTGTAATCAGTACTACCGAGAGGCGAGTTGATTCGTCTCCTGACTGAAGTGATAGTCCGCTTCAGTACCTCCCACAATGCTGACTTTTTTCTCTTTTCTTATCTTCTGACCATTCTCGTTCCATTCAACTCTGATTGTGTAGTCCTTCCAAACCTCACCAGCTTTCACACTCTGCGTCTTGAAGGTCCTCACAGAACCTGAACTCTCGGTTGAGCGATCTGCCAAGAAAACGAAAGCATCGTCCGGGACATGCAATCTGACGATGGTGTTCACCTCATCTTCCGTCTCAGACTGCTGATCCAATTTCTCCATAGTCGGATTATCTTTCATAAAGCTCGGTCTAAAATCCAACTCGTGATCGGACCCAGCATTCATCTGTATCAAAGCCTCTTCTCGGTGATCCACACCACCCTCGGTCAGGGAAACCACAACCCGATACGAGTAAGTTTCCTCGGAATCGAGATTAACGGATCGGAAGTAACGAGTTTCTCCTGTGCTCTTCGTTTCATGCCCATTGATCACCACGCTTGCATCCTGCGGCACGGAGATGGTGAGTGTAGCTGTTCCGGATTGAGAATTAGCCTCATTAGCTGAAGAGGAATCACCCTCCTGCGATTGTTTCTCGGCGGAATCAGCTTCCAAGGTCGCTTCATAATCACCGGATTGGAGCCCGCTTATCTCTCCTTCGGAGAGGTCAACTGCTGCATCGATCGACTGCTTTTCGGAGATAACAACTCCACCGCTGCTCCCCCCCGATGAACCGTAACTCCGACCTCCACTGCTACCATGAGAGTGATACACAGGCTCATGCATTTTGCGGAAGAAACGCTTAATCGGCCCCGCGTATTCCAGATCACCACCGGAGGATCCAAGATTTCTGACATGAGAGCGAACTAGATTCCCACCCGATGAACCCCACGTACCACCGTAATATCGAACCCGTAGATGGCCTGTAGAACCGAAACTGGCATGGTGAACCTTCCACCCGCCTGACGAACCACCTGACGAACCACCTGAACTTCCCCCAGAGGATCCCCAGGTCAATTGCTCGGCTTGAATAGTACTACTGAGGCCGCTAACAGCTAGAAACACCAAGAAACAGCGTACTTTATGCATGCTAAGAATTTCCCCCTAATATCCCGCATAAAAAACTTCGGTGCGTAACACCGAGCATTTCACTCATTCAGCCGAGCTTCGCGATTGATGCCATCTTTTGCGGCCGGCATCTTGCAAGAATACTTAGAGGGTAAGGGCTCGCAATAACGATTCTAACGATTCTAACGATTTTATGGATATTTGCCGAGAGCCAGAGTTAACTGTGGCTTTCGCGTGGGAGAAGGTCCCTCGCCCGCCTGAAGTGGGTTAATCAAGCCGCTTGATTGAAATTTCATCGAAATCAGCGATCCCCGTGGCTCCGAAGAGACCTATTCTCAGGATCGCTTCTCGAGTGGCAGGTGGAATCGGGACAAGACGGGATGATCTCTTCCATTCAGACGTACCTCGGTACGGTCCCAACCATACTGATCCCAATTCTTTTCGCTCTTCATCATAGAGCGTCAACGCCAGCACCGGCAAATCTTCCTTGGATGTACCTCTGCGGACGTCCTCGGTCCTCACCATCGCACCGAGACGCACGAGGGATACCACTTGGCCATCAATTGGAATACCTTGCAAAAGATGTGAATCAAGCCCGGGCGTCTGATTCTCAAATCGCGCAAAGGTCCGGACATTAGCCTCACTTGAGCCACGATTCGCTTCCCTCACACGTTTCACCTGGCGGCCATAATACCAACCAAATACAAGACCATTCTTACCTAACGAACTCGCACCACCCTCTTCAAAATCTCCATTGATTACTTTTGGATTCTGGGGGTCGGGGTGTACCTTGCGATTAGCCTCAGCTTCGCCGGTCATAGGAACAAACAACGTTGGCCTCAAAGGTTGGCGAACAAGCTTGCCCTCACGCTTGATCATGCGGTACAGGGTCTGCTGATACCTTTCTCCGACCGGAATGATCATCTGCCCACCGTCTTTCAGTTGATCGACGAGAGGCTTGGGAACATTTTCTGGACTACAGGTTACGATCATCTTGTCGAAGGGTGCTACTTCAGGCCATCCCAAGAACCCATCTCCCACACGTGTGAAAACGTTTTTGTATTTGAGACGCTCCAATACATCCGCAGCGGCCAAACCGAGCTCAGGTACAATCTCAATCGAGTAGACCTTCGAAACCAATGGACTCAGTACTGCGGCTTGATATCCACTTCCTGTTCCAATCTCAAGTACGACATCAGTGGGTCTAGGATCAAGTGCTTCAGTCATCATTGCCACAATGAATGGGCTACTGATAGTCTGCGCTGCCCCAATAGGTAGCGCCATATCGAGATACGCCCGCGACCGAACGGCGCGTGGCACGAATTCGTGACGAGCGGTATCTCGCAACGACTGCAGAACCCTCTCATCTCTTACTCCTGCAGTCTCAATATACTGCTGAACCATTTCGTTACGTTTCTGTTCATAGGGATCCTGCCCGAAGAGCGGAACACCCTGGTCATAAAATACCGTCATTAGCGTGAGACAAAGGAGAAAACGAAACAAAGCGTTATCCTATATCACTAGAAACTTCTAAAGTAATCGGGAGCGAACTAGTAACGCTCGAGTTTACCTACCTAGTTGTAATAAAACCGACAGTCCGAAAACATCCTGAAATAAACTTGATTGATCCCTCATTGCAATCTGCTCGAGAGAAACATCATCAATTCCGAGAACGTCAATCACCAGATGCTTATTTCTCTTCGTGCATCGAATTTCTCGGACTCGCCCACTACGAGTATCATCCAATGCAATCGCGAGCCTCAGAATCGCAGCAAGTTTACTC